>NZ_JADYTF010000071.1 GCF_021530995.1 Bacteroides caecigallinarum | reverse complement strand
AAGGAATCAACAACAAGATAAAGGTCTTGAAGAGAGCGGCATACGGATTTAGGGATGAACGATACTTTGAGCTAAGGTTATATGCACTCCATGATTGCCGCATCACGCGAAATGTCGGATGAACCTTATACTTCTCCTTGCCGAGATTCGTTCCTCATACACCGACTTCGGGGAACTGGCATAAATTCCGTTGCGAAGGTAAATGTCCGGTCTTGTCATCAGCAAGGTCAGGGCTTTGCTTTGCCGCAAAATCTCCACACCTGCGGGTAGTATTTTGGTGCAAAACCTTGCAGAGACATCCCCGACACCTTCTTGGTGCAACAAAATTTATATGTGTTCCCGAAGTAGTTGATCTACGAGAGGGAAGAAAAAAACAGATGATATTATGACAACAATCCAATCAATCCTGAGCCGACTGACCAAGGCTGTTGGCGGTACTGAAAAGATGCTCTACACAGAGCCGGAGTTGAACAGTTTTGCAGAGTTCTACATTGACAAGTGGGACGAGAACACCAGTGAGGATGTCATAGCCGAGTCTTTCACTGACTTTTGGTGGAACACAGACAGGGCTTGCAGAAGATGTTCAGAGTGTGGCAGACTGATGCGTGCCGGGTATTGTGCTGACATGGGAGTAGCCTACTATTGCAGTGATGAATGTCTGCACAGTGACTTCACCGATGAAGAATGGGCTGAGGAATGCGAAAACAACGACCAGAGTTATTATACGGAGTGGTAATATTTTAAAATTCAATGATATGGCAAATTTAGCGACAACGACCTACAAGGTCACAGGGACACGTGAGGCAGTAAATAACCTGTGGACTACCTTTCAGGACATGGAAGTGGACAGTAAGGATATAAGGCTGTTCAAGCTTGCCGAGCATTACGGCATTGACTATGAGAAAAAGCAAATCAGCGTTAGAGGACATATTTATTGGGCTGAATATGAAGAAGACGAAGAGAATGATTATTTCCTCCTTTCATTTGAGACAGAAACCGCATGGGATGCCTGTAACGAACTCTTCCTTGAAATAAACCGGATATTGGCTGATGAATTGAGCATTTCATATAGATGCTGTGAATGCGGTTGCGATTTATTTTATACCCACGACGAGGGTGATTTCTTTCCTGAAGAATGTTGTGTGAGTTCATACGGCGAACCTTTTGAGGATGCGTGTGAGGATGTTTTTGACACCATTGGGGATGCCATCAAGGAATGGACATCAAAGACCGGTATCGGACAGGGAGACCGCAGTGAAAAAGAAATGGTGGATTTTATCAATGGCTATGAATACGAGAGCGAAGAGACCTATTTCTACATCCATCCTTTCACATTCGAATAAGTATAACTACAGGGGCATGAGAGAGCTTTGTGCCCCGTTTAAAATGGTACGTTCCCTTTTATAACGTAACACTTTCCCTGACACCTTTAAACTGTCAGGAGACGTTGGAAGATGCTTACATATCATACACTTACCTTTGTATACATTGATACATGTAGACAAGTACACGTGTAAACAGGAATACAAGAATACATTGAAACATATAAACATAAAAACAAATTGTATGGCACAGAAAATCATCACTTTCGCCAACCATAAAGGTGGCGTATCAAAGACAACTTCTACAGCCTCTATCGGGGCTTGTATGGCAATGAAGGGCAAGAAAGTCCTGCTTATAGACCTTGACGGACAGGCAAACCTTACACTGTATTTCATTCCGAATGAGAATGAAATTGAAACCAGTATTTTTGACTCACTGGTAAACGGTGTCCCTTTGCCAGTGAAGCATATCAGGGAGAATCTTGACCTTGTCCCTTCTTCCCTTGAAATGGCAAGTGCGGAAATAGCCTTGACCAACCTGTTGGCAAGAGAGCGGTTGCTTAGAAATCTTCTTGAGCCGTTCAGGAAAGACTATGACTATATCCTGATTGACTGTCCGCCTTCTCTTGGTATTGTCACTACCAATGCTTTTATTGCCGCTGATGAGATCATCGTACCGATGACACCGGAGCTCCTTCCGTTGAAAGGCATGAGGATGCTGGACGCATTTGTCACCACTTTACAACGGGTCAAGCCGTCACTTCGCCTGGGCGGTGTGTTCATCGCAAGATTCAATCACCGTAAACTGAACAAGGTAGTGGAACAGGCTGTAAAGGAGCGTTACGAAAGTATCACCATGAATACCCGCATCCGTGAGAATATCGCCTTGGCTGAATCAGCCGGTAGTGGCAAAAGTATATTCGAGTATGATTCAAATTCCAACGGTGCAAAGGATTATCTTGCACTTACGGAGGAAATTCTTTCACGTAACCAGTAACAACTATGGCAAAAAACAATATGGACATTCTGCTTGGCAATATTCTGGGCAGTGCCGTTATCAGTCCTGACAATAAAACAGTTGAACAGATATCTGAAACCAAGCCAATCCCAAAACAGGAAAAACGGTCATTCAAGGCAGAACGTAAAGAGCAACCGGACAATTCCTGGCGACATTTCTCTTTTATCTGCTCCAGGGAACTTGTAGATAAGGTACAGGCAATAGCTTACAAGGAGGGTTTCACCATACGTGCCTTTATGGAGTATGTGATGAAACAGGGCATCGAGGCATACGAGGCGAAGCATGGCAAGGCTCGGAAGGTCAAGTCCAAAAACATCAATGATGTAATGTAAACGTGTATACATGTATCCATGTGTACGTGTGGATATGTGTACATGTAGCAATATATACAAGTTACACGTACACGTGAATACACAAATATAGTTAAGTCAATAACAATCAAAATATTATGAATGTGAATAAATACTTCTCATTTGCCATTGTAGTATTTCTGATGGCAGTACCATTGGTATTAATCTCTTGTAGTAAAAACGACAATCTGGATGATGTTGAAGAGCTTCAGCCGGAGTTGAAAGTATGGACGGAGCCTTATCATGTTGAAGGTTCAACCATAGACGAGGTCAAGAACTATATGGACTTTTCAATGAAGCGATATGGTCTTGTATCGGAGGCAACAATAGCTGGTTCTATTCAACTCACTTACAAAACGGTCAACGGTAATGAGGGTATCCTATATAGCTTTTATGCTTCAAATGGGGAATTGTATTCGGTAATAGATACAGAGCTGATAGCTAATAGCCGTCTGGTTATCGACTATTTGAAGGAACATTATTCTCTGATTGTTCCGGCGAACGAGGCAACACTTGAATACAACTTCACGAACTCAGACAGGTCAATGGTCATTACGACAGCAAAGGTTTCCGACACTTGCTTCAACGTAAGCTACGCCTACGTCAAATAATATTGTCTTGTAGTTTTGAGCCATCATCAGGTCTTAGGATTTGTTGGTGGCTTTTTGTATACATGTATTCATATAGACGTGAATACATGGTTATATGTAAACATGTATATAAGTCTACATGGATAGTTGTATACATGTACACGTGTGGACATGAATATATGTGGACATTGGATTAATGAAAGATAACCTCCTAAATACTTGATAGACAAGTGAGATAATCCCTTTGTAGTTGAATCAAAATTCACCTTTTTGTAATTGCTAAAAGCATATTTTATAAGCTTTTTGTATGCTGACAATTCACGGCTTATCAGATTTTCATCGCAAAATTACTGTGAATGTCCGAACGTCAAGTACCGATTCTCTAATGTGCCTCAGATTGGTATGGCAACCTTCCGCAAATCAGAGATTTGGGTATTCCATACAAATCTGCAACCATTTACTTGTCTTATCTTCAATGTCTCACAGTATCGGGAGCGTGAAAATTTGAAGCCCTTTGAAATTGTCACGATTTCACAAAAGGGAAATGATTAATTTTAATACTTATAGATATGGAAGTACAAAAGATTCATCCGGCAGAAGAGTATCTTCGCAACGAAAAGAACCCCACATCATTGTATGTCAGAATTAGTGGAGAACGTAGAAAGTTGTTCATTAACCGCAGTGACGGAGAGGGAGTGATTGGCATTATTGCAAAAGGTAAACGCAAACGAGGTTATGTTTTCAATGCCTGGTCAAGCATTGAGAAAGTCTATTATCCGACCACTGAAAATGAAGAAGAGGCAGAAAAGAAGATGATTCTCAAATACCAGAAACTTGCCAGACTTGCCACACATACAAATGATTGGTTGCGCAGGATTGCAGATGCGGATTTGACAAAATCCCTTTACGAGAACCATATAACCACAGGAACAAGTATTGACGGGAAATGTATCAGATTGAGCACCATCGAGAAGTATTGCGGCTACATGGTGATGGCATGCTTCAGGGAAGCCTTCAAAAAGAAAGAGAAGTATTCAAGCTATAGGTTCGACTTTTGCGGTTATGATGGGACACTTTGGTGCGAGCCGCGAGAGAATGGTGATATGATAGCCGGTTTCAGCAAGGAATACCGAAATTGTGGCAACGGTTATTATTATCTGCTTATCAATGATGATTGTGTGATAGGTTATGACATAGACTGATATAGTCGTTATCAAGAGGGTGTGTCAAAATTCATTTTTTGAAAAAATGAACTTATAATTTGAAATTTGAACACCCTAAAAGAGTAAAAAAGGGCCGCATCATTACTCAATACAGAGTTTGATACGGCCCCTTTTAAATATTATAGTTATAATCTGTAACTTTAGGGAGTAGTCATTTTAGTTTTGACACACCCTCTTCGTAATTGAGTCTGCCGACATCTGAACTTCTCTTTTAATACTTACATTCCCAGGTTGAGAAAGTAGTGAATATATTCCTTGAAAAGTTGTTGGTTGTTATTCCATAGCCAAAATTCCTGTTTATAAGATGTAGCCAGTTCTGATATATGTTTGAATCTGTAACGTTGTTTGTAGACCTTTTTTACTCTTCGCCCATACCAATGTCCGCATCCGCTAACAGTTTGCCATAGAGATATTCTGTCCATGGTCAAGTGGATCGACTATATCCAAAATACCCCTCTGTCAAAGGTACGGCAAGAGCATTCCGCTATCAAAGATAGCAGAGAGCTCTCTCATGCCGTACTTGCTGTTGGCGTTGCAGGACATTTCCCACCCAACAGTTGTAATGCTATGCTCTTACTTCTTTATCAGCTGACGCTTCCATTGGCTTTTGTAATCATAGAGTTTTCTTTTCTGTAATCTTCGCCCACACCAATGTCCGCATCCGCTAACAGTTTGCCATAGAAGTATTCTGTCCATGGTCGAATGGATCGACTATATCCAGAACGCCCCTCTGTCAAAGGTACGGTAAGAGCATTCCGCTATCAAAGATAGTGGAGAGCTCCTTGATACCGTACTTGCTGTTGGCGTTGCAGGACATTTCCCACCCGACAGTTGTAATGCTATGCTCTTACTTCATTATAAGCTGACTCTTCCCTTGACTTTTATAATCTTAGAGTTTTCTTTTTCTTGTAATCTTCGCCCACACCAATGTCCGCATCCGCTAACAGTTTGCCATAGAAGTATTCTGTCCATGGTCGAGTGGATCGACTATATCCAGAACACCCCTCTGTCAAAGGTACGGTAAGAGCATTCCGCTATCAAAGATAGTGGAGAGCTCCTTGATACCGTACTTGCTGTTGGCGTTGCAGGACATTTCCCACCCAACAGTTATAATGATTGTATTCAGTTATAAAGTTCCTATATACTAGTATTTTAACCATTGTGTTTTCATTCCTACTTGTGATTCTGAGAACTTTTTTCTGTAAAGTTGATGCATCCATTACCAAATTGGCAAGTCGTTCCTGGTAAACAATCTTCCTTTTCCTTGAAAAGAGTATTGTTCACAGAAGACTTGCTTTATTGGTTTGTCTGCACTTTGTAAAACAGAAAAAATTTCCCGATCACAGTCCGTAAAGACTTAACAAAAGGGAAATAAAATCAGAGTGCAGTATGAACACAGTGAATGTTTACATCAAAGGTCAGGAAGACAAGGAACTGATAAGTTTCTTGCGATATTTTCCCTCACGCATCAAGAACATAGGAATGGACGCAGTTTTTGACCGTCAGATTGTCTATGACTACAAGGATGGCCGCAACCACCTGGAGGTGGCCAAATGCGTGGCAAAGTTCCTCGTAAAGAAGTTTGGCCGTAAGATATGCAATGTGGTATTCTCGTGCATCCCTGCAAGTAGTCCGGAACGTAACGAAATGAGAAACAGACATTTTTCCGAGCTTGTATGCAGGTTCTCCGGAGCCATTGACGGGTTCTCTCATGTGAGTGTCATCGGTGAACGTACTGCAGTTCATGGAACAAAGATAAAAAAGGAAGAGCGTTCCAAACGGATAAATGAGCAGAACAACATTAAGATTGATGCTGATTTCTTCAAGAACAAGGAGGTCTGCATTTGGGATGATGTAGTCACAACGGGTGCATCCTTTAATGCCTATGTCTCCCAATTGGAACAAGCCGGAGCTCATGTTACAAACGGCATCTTCCTTGCTAAAACAAGCTATAAATACGTACTAAAATGACAATTATGAATGATTTGAAATTTGCCAGGACAGTCTCAGCTGCTTTTACAGGACATCGGTTCTATGACTTTTCCCAAAGGGAATTTATTCAGGAACGCCTTACTTCGGCAATATCCGAAGCCTATGACCATGGCATCAGGAATTTCATTTCCGGATTTGCTTTGGGAATAGACCTGATGGCAGCACAGTTGGTACAATCGCTGAAATGTAATTTGCCCGGAATATCTCTGACTGCAGCCATACCGTTTGAAGGCCAGGCAGAGAGATATAATATCTATGATAAAAGAGTTTATAGACGGTTGCTTGAACTGGCTGATAAGGTAATTGTGCTCAGTGACTGCTATTATCCGAGGTGCTTCCTTGACCGGGACGAGTTTATGGTTGAGAATGCTTCATATCTCATTGCCTATTATGATGGCCGTGGGAAAGGTGGAACATACTACACCGTTAAAAAGGCACGGGCGAGGAGCATCCCGATTATTAATGTGTATTGATTTTAAATGGAACGAGTATGAATGAAATTTTTGATACTGTTATTGTCTTTTTCGTCTTCCGTCTTTTCTTCTACATCGTGGAAGTATGGTGGAATGGAGATGAACGGAACGATTTCAGAAGAGACAGATAGCAATCTTGATATATAAGTCAAGTACAGGTGAGTAGGAGTGGTCTTGCCATCAGCTTCTACAGGACAATCACGCTTTCATTGCAGGGATAAGTTTTTATCCTTGCTGGGTCTTTGCGTATTTTGGTGAACGAAACTTCGGTATAACTCGTTATAACTCCGGAGTACCATGTCTTCTGATAGACAGAATATTATCAATCAGAAGCACTTTCCCGTCCGATAACGTGATTGTTCTTGTCATCTCGTCGTATTTCTTGACTGTACCTGTTATTGACACGTATTTGCCTCCCTCTTTTTGAGCATCAGGTACGTAATGCACGAAAGTGTATTCTTCCTGTCCCGGCACCTGTTCAATGACGCAGGTGAGTTTTCTTGTAAGACTTGCCATCTCATCATCAGAAAGGAGTTTCTTGGGGGTAGTCAGCCTTGCTGTTTCTGCTATCGCTTCGTCATGACCGGTGAGAGCTGCAAACGGGGCAAACTGGGCGGCACGGTTCTCCATGGACATGGGTGTCCTGTTCTTCGATACGTGGTGTGGCAGGTTGATTATGTCGTCATATTTACTCATGGTGTCCTCCAATCTGTTGGTTACGTTCTTTCTGGGTAGCTCCATCTGCATAGTTGATGCCTTTCAGGATGGCATTCTTACCAAACTTCTTCTTTATACTCAGGATGGCTTCCTGACGTCTGCGTTCCTTCTCAGCTTTTTCCAAGTCAGCATTCCGCTGTCTTTCTGACTCTTCGTAATCAGTAAAAAGATCGAGTTGGACGATTTTAGGTTGCTTTTTATACTGCTCCTCATGTACGAGGTGATTCACCGACAGGTTAAGACGGCGCACGAGTAGGACAGGATTCACTATGCGGTCGTACAGCTCGGCCACTTTTTCGGAGATGACGCTGCCTGACGAAGTCGGCTCCTCGATATTTATAGTACCATGAGCATGGACCGGCACCTGTCTGCCATAATGGTCTGTTGTAATCTTACCATGGTACTTCTCCCTTATTGAAGGGTTGGTCAATGATTCAATGTCGTACCCCACGGTAAGCACTAATTGGTCGGTGAGCAGCCTCTTGTCCACAAGATTGAGCGACACACTGTCGGCCATTTCAAGTATCACATTACGTGCCGTATCTGTAGTGTAAGCCGACTGAAGTACCTGTCCTGAGCTCAATGACTTGCTTTCAGGCCGATAGGCTTTCACATACTCCATGGTAACAGGTTCCCATCCCCAGGCATGGTCAATAAGCAGTTCAGCATTGACTCCAAACATCTGGTACAGGAATCCCTCATGTTCAATAGAGCATCTGGCCACATCACCCATCGTCAGGATATTGTACTGAGCCAGGCGGTTGGCAATGCCTTTGCCTACTCGCCAGAAGTCAGTGAGAGGCGTGTGCTCCCAAAGTATCCTGCGGTAAGACATTTCATCCAGCTCGGCAATGCGTACACCGTTCTCGTCGGGCGGCATCTTCTTGGCCACAATGTCCATGGCTACCTTGCACAGATACATGTTGGTACCTATTCCTGCCGTAGCTGTAATGCCTGTTTCCGAAAGGACATGACGGATCATCTTCATCGCCAGTTCATGAGCAGTCATCCTGTATGTTGCAAGATAGGTGGTCGCATCGATGAAGACCTCGTCGATGGAATAGACGTGGATGTCATCCGGACTGATATATTTCAGGTAGATGTCGTAGATTCTTGTACTGTATTCTATGTAGTGAGCCATACGGGGAGGTGCTACCACATAGTCAATGGCAAGGCTTTTATTGCTGTCCAGCTCCTTCTTCGAGTAGGATTTTCCACTGTTACCTCGCTGCCTGTTTGCCACACGTACTTTCTCAATCACCTCGAATAAGCGAGGACGGCCTCCGATACCATACTTCTTTAATGCCGGCGAAACAGCCAGGCAGATGGTCTTTTCCGTTCGTGAAGCATCAGCCACAACAAGGCATGTGTCGAGCGGATCCAATCCCCGTTCAACACATTCTACTGAAGCATAGAATGATTTCAGATCTATGGCTATATATTGTCGTAATGGCTCTGTACTCATTATATTTCCGGAAAACGATACAAATATAACGAGAATCCTCTAAAATTCTTGAATATTGTTATTGCTTATCAGTTATATACAGCCCATATCTCACTCTTACATGCAGTTCCGGACTGATTTTCACCTGTTATATGTCTGCCTTTAAGCACATCCGCTGTCGTGTCAGAGGAAAATTTTTCAGCGAAGTTATCTTGGATCTGTCAAACTGCAAGACGTGTCTGGTGAACAATCTTCCTTTAAGCGACAGGCACTTAAAGAGTATTCTTCACGCCATTCTTGCCTTATTTGCCTTCTCCAAACTTCTGATGCAGAAAAATCTTCCCGACACACAGCTGAAAGGCTGTAACAAAAGGGAAATAAATAATTCACATATTATGGCAGCAACAAAATTCAACAATCGTCTGATGACCGCAGAACTGAGAGAGGCTCTGAGTGATTATCCCCTGTATTCACAGGACGCAAAAGGAAAGGATGCACTTTGCATCGCAGTGTTTCACCTTGGCAATATCCGTTGGTATATTATGGAAGGACAGCCCGAAGGAGATGATTTCACCCTATATGGTATTGTGGTGGGCTTGCAGGAAACAGAGTACGGCTATATGTCAGCAACAGAGATGGCCGATGTCACTTACGATGCGAGTAAGTACGGACTTGGCTTATTGAAGATTGAACAGGACAGGACTTTCAGACCTTGTGCCCTCAAAGGGATAAAGGACGAAGAACTGCAGTCTTTCTTGTCAAGACTTTACGATGAAAACTAATGTATAACTTAAAATTTGGACAACTATGAAGATTATTGTTATGGATTGCGCAAATGCCCGTATAGATGTTTTGAACGTTCCGGAGAATATGGTTGGAGAGGACGTTGAACTTTTCCTTGTAGAGCACGACTACTCCTTGAATAACATTTCATGGATGGCAGTTCCTGCAGATTATGTTCCGGTGCAGTTTCATGAATTCGGCATAGACGAAGAGAATGGCAAGGAAGTTCATGAACAGCGGGAAACTAAGTTGAAGAACTTCTCAATCTATGATAGTGTGCAGGAGGTAAAGCATCGCGAACAGGAAGAGCTTGTTTCTGCAATTCGCCAATATGGTGAGAAGGTTGCCGATGGCTATGAATGGCACTTTGAGGGTGATTGCCCGATAGTGGCAGCGTATGACTATGATGAGCCTTGTGATGTGGTAATCCTTGCAGTGAGGGTTAGCAATGATGGAAGAATAACCATCATAGGAGATGAGAAAAACGACCGGGGCAATGAACATGAGATTGATGCCGATGATATATTTGCTGGCCACATTGATTTCATTACGTCGGAAATTGAGTGATAAGAACAAAGGAACAGGAGCCACAGGGATGGTCTTCTGTTCCTTTACTCGTTGCAGTCTTACGGTTATAGCGGCTATGCGGATAAACCTTAAACACTCAGATGTCTATTTCCGTAAACCTTGAAAAGCTTCTTCCATCTCTTTCTATAGTCTCGAAAAACATCTTTTCCGGTCTGACCCAATAGGATTTTTCTCCATAGAGAGCCTGATATACAACCATCCGCTCCTGAGTTTCACTGTCAAAAGCGGAATGGATATATTTATAGGTACCACCCTTGAAATGACGGAAATATCTTTCTTCTTTCTTAGGAAACTCCATCAGCATCTTCATGGCCAAGGGTGCATACCAGGTCTTCACTTCCTGTTCTGTAGGAGTATGCGCACCCGGGAAATGATGGGAATTGTTGTAATGTCCCATGAACATGGGCTCATAGTGAGCCAGTCCGTCCTGTTCGCCGAATAGTCCCCAGACACGGTCTCTGTAATACGGATTACAGCAGTCAAACTGAATCTTTTCGAGTTCGGCAAACTCCTCGATTAAAGCTTCATCAATGACTAGTGTCTGATTGCCGTCCTTGCGTGGAACTTTGTACTGATGCTCACCGATTCTTTCTTTTAAGAATTTCGTCATCTCAAAGTGCGGATTGCCAAGCAATGCCGGGATGCCGACTATCGGGGCGAGAATCTGCGCAAGAAAAGATCCGCAGCTGTTACCCAGCAGCAGGTCGGGCGATTCCTGTTCAATGATGGAGCGTACCTGTTTTAATGCCTCCTTGGGATGAAGCGGAAGGTCGGGTGTTAAGACGGAGGCATGATTTTCAAATGCTTCTTTCAGAGCAACTGCCATCGGACAACTTCCTGTGGCAAAGAATCCGTGAAGGAAAAGTATCTTTTTCATTATAATCAGCTTTTATTCACATCTTTCGATGTATCCTCTTCATTTTTCTTTTTGATAGGTCCGGAATGGTTCCCTCTATTGAGTTTGATGCCATGCTTGTTCAGAATACGGAACACAGAACTTCTGCTTTTGAAGCCGCTTGCTCTCCATATCTCATCTATAGGATGACCGGCTGCATACAGATTGATGACTGTCTTTTCTCTGTCGAGCTTTTGTAATTTTGTGGAAGAAACCTTCGGTAATGATGCAATCATTTTCGCCTGCAGGTTCACCACATGCTCGGCAGTCTTTCTCAAAGCAAGTACTTCTTCAGGTAAGGCACCCATCATTTCCAGCACATCCGATGGCTTGGTTTCAGGAAAAAGCTGGTTCTTGGAATCAATCCGGTCGTGTATGCTTATGACGCGAATAGCTTTTACCCGGCAAAATTCCAGGAATGTAGCCAGTTCTCGACTGCCACGGATGGCATTTGAAAATTTGGGGATAACAAGTTCATCTCCCCTTTGCAGGGCAACCATGAGTTGCTTCCAAAGCGGTCTGTTGCGTTCGTTCTCATCGCACTCCTCAATAATGCGTATACATCCGAAGTTATTCATCCACTCCCTGTCTTCTTCCAGTTTGTCATACTGGGATATTGCCATGATGTAACCTATCTTTGCCATATTATAAAGGTTTTGACTGATAATCAAACAGTTTTCTTATCTTGTCTTGAAAAATATATAGTATAATAATTCTCCAAGAGTATAATGAACACTACTCTGATGCAAAGGTATAAATTATATTCATATTAGTAATCATACTGATATGGCAGTTTTATGATTGGCTTTTCTTTTCCCAAATTCCTATTACTAATGGATATACATTATAAATCATACTATTATGAGTATGAAATATAAATTAGTCTAAACTGGATATTTTATACTGACAATGTGGAATTTTATCTGTACATTTGCCACATAATAAACAAAAATATGCCAATGATATATAGAAATTTAATCGGTCAGAATCACTGTAATAGCGGTTTGATTGGTATGTCTGACGCAGGTTCAGGAAAACAAGTGAAAGAAAGTAAATCAAGTGAAAGAAAAAATACTCAAATGAGTTTAATCTTTCACTTGATTTTTTTATGCTCTATACTCTTGTTTTACTCATGCAATAATCATGAGAAATATGATTTTGACTCCTCTGGTGAAGCTCTGAATGAATACGGCAACCTTTATAAAACTATCAGTGTACAGGATATATGTAATGCCGAGCAGCTTGCCTCATTTATCAATCTGTGGTATGAATATTCAGACACGGTCTACAAATTCATTCAGAAAGACCCTTCGTTTACGGCTCATGCCGATCTGACCATGAGGTTTGACAGTATAACGGATTCCATTCGCACGAGGTTGATGGAGCTTGCGGACAACTTTACTCTAAGCGATGTGGCATATGTCAAACTTCATACTTCTATCTATGGTCAGGATAAGGAACTTGACTCATTAAAGCGACAGGCAACAGTATTCTTTTCCTCATTGGACAGCATTCCTGTATATACCGGGAATATTAGAGACTTGCTTGCCGATTACTCAAAGTTTCTGCTTTCATATAAATTACATGGGGTACACTCAGAAGATGCGCTTCTTCGATTTATCCGTATGGAAGACTTCTTCTTCCGAAGCTTTCTTGCTTCCATTGACGAGTGTTCAGCTTTGGGTATGGCGGATATTACTGATATGACGGCCAATATTTGTGACAGCATTTATAAGGAAGCATCAAATGGTAAAATCAAGGCAGATGAAACTATTACCTATATGTCCATGAGGACAGGCCGCCGTCTGCTTCTGAATGCCAAAGTCTGTCATGAGAAACTGAAACGTGGTATAGTAAAGGATTCGCAATATGCCAATGCTTATTTGTGGATGATGCTACAACCTTATCTCTCGATAGATGCCCTTGCCATAACAATGCTGACACCGGAACAAATTCGGCTTATGACGGATATGGCAAAGGATTATCCGGCTATTATTTCCAGATTGGACAGCAAACACTTAATTGACCGGGATGTGTCCACAAAAATTCCGAATCAGCTAATTCGATTATACATATCAACCATCTAATCAAATAAATATCATGTTACAGGAAGCTATTTTAAAATTCAGATCATCTGGTCCCATATTATTGCCAGCCATTATTGATAATTACTGGCTTGGGGAAATCAAGACTTACGAAGATTATGCCGTACTCCCTTATGAAGTACACGAACCTCAGCCTCTCGAAAAGGTTCTGGACATGTTTGAGATGAATGCGGACCTTGCCATTCTTTACCACATAGTGCCATCATCCGCTACCGCATACGGACATGAATGCTGCGCCTACTGTTATCCGGTGACGGAACGTATGTTCAAGATAAACTGCAAGACACATACGGACGGTCTTATCCATGAGTTGTATGTTACTATCTACAATTCCATTGAGGTTATGTCTGCTGACATTTTTGAGGATTTGCGACTACATGAACGTCGTGGAAAATTTATAGAAAAGCGAGAGCATGTCCAGATAATGAATGACTTCAACTGCGGACTTTGAATGAACAGGCAGACGTATTACCTCATTGCAGACATCATACATAAAAACAGGACATGGATAAAGGTTATCGGCACAGAGAAACTGGTAGAGATGCGAATACTTCAGGATGGAATGTTGAAGCCGCTACTGTTTAAAGCAATCACTTTGAAAAGCTATAGGGAACATTACTGTTTCAAGAGATCCTGTACCTGGAATATCAATGAATACGATTTGAGCATGGGATTGTTGGCTCTTTGTAAAAAAGATCCTTCAGCCTCTGAACGGATTAAGCATGATGAACTCACTTTGCGTGATGTCGAATACATTATAGAGAAAGCTTCTTTCGGTATAATAAAACTTGAACTTGACGATTATGAATACTAACAGGAAAATTTATGTTTTTTACTTTATAGTCATCCTGCTGGCAGTACTGGCGATGATGGTATTTGACCTGAATATAATAATCAAGGCTATACTGTGTTTCCTCATATTCTCTTGCCTGATGGTTATGAGAAGCATTAAAAGAGCCTATGACCTGGCCGATGATATTGACCCTGATACGTTTGAAAAGGTGACTTCATTGACTGATGATTATGCCATAGGAGATGAGAAAAGGAATCATGATTCCAATTTGGATTCTTATCTGAATCTTCTCATCGAAACGGATGAGGAACTTTCAAAAGACCCTACTATTGACCAGAAATCGTTCAGCTATAATGTCCAGTTGAACAGGCGCATCGCTGAACGGTTGGAGTCAATCCAGAGAAAAGAGCAAGAACACGTTGAGAATACAAATAACTAAATGGATTCACTATGATACATACATTAACCATCATCCGTTTTTTGTTCCCGTTTTTGCTTCTCCTGGCATTCTTCTGTTTATACAAGAAACAGTACCGCTGCATGAAAAGCTTCATGTGGAGGATGGTCGTATTTGACAGTGCAAGAAAGTTTTATGTAAGTATTATGATGCTTGCGCTCATCTTCATTAACTGGTGCTGTTGTATGACAGAACCGAATCTGGCAGTTGGACTGTCAAGCATCCTGACGCTGGCACTTTTAAACAGAAGGATTGCCGATAGTACCCTTCATATTCTGCATGAAAGGAAACGGTTTTGGTATATCACACTCCTGATAGCAGTGGTATGTTATGCCATCCCTTATATGAACAGTGTGTTCCAGCTTTTTTTCCTGCTAAGTGTGGCAGCTGTCTTTTATCCGTCTGAAAGAGTCCTTCAGCAGAAAAGCGTACTTGAAGACTGCGACAGTTTTAAAAGCCAGGTTGAATGGATAATGAAGAACTACTATTAATGCCACTTACATGTGGAATATATATTCTTTGCTTGCTTGTTTTCCACTTTTTAAATGTAATCTAAAAATGACGCAAATGACTAACAATAAAAACAATTCTGCTTCTGAATTGAATGACCCACAAGGCATAGACCGCTCTTTGTTGGAGTATCTGAAGCCTAAATCAGAAGACCGTTACAGTAAATTGGAAGCCTATTGTGATCTGCTCACAAGAGCGACATCAGGAACATACTCCACATCTGTTGTGGTAGGAAATCTGAGAATACTCCCCGGCCAGTTTGTTGCCACCATATCTGAGCTTGCGCGGAAATGGCAGTGGCAACGTGCAACAGTCCGTCAGTTCCTGACCGGTCTTGTCAATCTGGGCCATCTTAACATGGAGCAGTATTCAAAAAGCTACGTGTTTTCTGTAAGCCAGAAACAACGCCTTTCTCTCTTTGTTGAGACACCGTCTGATATATTGGACTTTAACGCACTTCAGTTTGTGCGGTTCCTTAAAGGACGCAATACTTCCAGTCAGGTTGCCCAATTCTATAATTGTTATTTCAATAAGGTAATGGAATTGGCGGTAACGGAAAATGACGGAGGCAGACCTGATTGTCATGTTCTGAAACAGCAGAGTCAGGTATTCGATTCATTGGTAAAGTCCATATTTCAGATATTGAAAATGGAGAAGGAAATGCCTAAAGAAATGACGGATTCAACCGGTCTTCTCTTTGGTAAAGACAATGTCTGGGACTGGCAGAGAGTAATAGACATCCTTGGCATTCTGGTTGTTGCGATACGTGAAAACAGGAAGCCCAGTTATATGGCAGAAACCGTGTCCTGTTATACGAAGGCAGAGATTATTCTCCTTGACAGCATCTTTGAATACTATGTAGCTGACCAGGGATCATTTTATTACAATGACCATCCTCGGCCTGATTTAAGCCCCGTGGGGAACAAAACGGATTATAAGTCTGGGGGCACTTCCTCTGTTGAAAACGGAGCGGATTAAACGCCTTATTAACGATGCACGGCATGTCATACGCTTTTGTACACTTGGTCTATGTCCCGCTAACGGATGGAGGTTACGACAGGCAGCGTGCTTGCACGTGCCACTTTTTTACAGTCTCGGGAAGCCTAATACCCCGACCGCTATGAAGCGTCGGGATGGCTGACCAGATAAACAGCAAGCTGGGTCAGTTTTCTAAGTGTGCGTATGACCGCAAATAGGACTGAAAAAAGGCTCAGAATAACAAAAAAAATAGGATTATCAATATGGGTACTGCATCAAAACAAGTAATGGATATAAAGACTTCCAAAGGGCTCTCACAGACGAGCAATGAGGAGTTACGTGCCTGGACGGATAAAGGATGGGAGCAGGCTATGCGTGAGGGTAACTATGACCGCAGCCGTGAACATCTTAATTTCGAGGTCCAAAAAGGTGGCATAGTCACACCGATAGACAAGAAGCGTCCGCTGACAAAACGTATGGCAGAAAACCTTGCGTCACGTGGCATCAAGGATCCGAACGAAGGACTAGCCGAGCCACGTTTCCGGACTGTGGTCAACTTCATATTCGGAGGCTCAACCGACCGTATGCGTGAGCTGGCTTTCGGCAATCAGAAAGTTGACTTTGAGAGCAAAGGAGGTAACGAACATGTACGGCGTATGCCGGAAATAGAAGAATGGGCTCGTGACATTTATCGCTTCGTGGCAGATAAATATGGAGAGGAAAACATCATTTCCTTTATAGTCCATTGTGACGAGAAAAACCCGCATGTTCACTGTGCTCTACTACCGATAGACCAGAACGGCAAGTTTGCTTTCAAGCAGATTTTCCATGGACAGAACCGTCTGGAGTTTAAGAATTATATGCTTACCCTGCACGATGAACTTGCAAAGGTTAATGAGAGATGGGGACTTACAAGAGGGGTGTCGGTTGTGGAATCTGGTGCGAAACATCGCTCCACAGAGGAGTACCGAAGATGGTTGGCCAACGCCTGTGTGACACTTGAAGCCCAGTTGGAGAACAACAGCAAGTTGCTGAAGTCACTGAACGAGGAACTGGCAATAGCCCAGAAGAAACAGAAGTCATTTACGACCATGATTGATAATCTGAAGACGGAGAAAGACCGTCTTGAAGATGAACTTCGTCCTCTTCGGGCAATGCAGGCCAACAGCGAGAGTATCAGTGCAGAGATAGCACGTAAGATTCAAAATCTCGAATACCAGAAGGCTCAGGTCGAAGCTAAACTGGCAGACAAGGAAAAGAAACTTGATGAGACTAACCGGTTGCTTGAAGCTCTTCGTAAGGATAAGGCTAACATCGAGCAGCAGGCCAGGGAACTGGAAGACAAGGCCAATCAGTCTGAACTTTCATGGGCTCACAACATGAGCTATCACTTGAACGGTGCAATGCTTGACACAATGTCACAGGAGTTCACATCCCGCTATCACCATCTGCCGGAGGAAACAAAATCCATGTTTGACGATACACTGCTCTGTCAACTGGCAGAACAGGGGAATCATGTTGTCATGGTTGCCTTGAACCTTGTGTGCGGTTATGTGGACGATGCAACGACTATTGCTCAGACTCATGGAGGTGGCGGTGGCCCCTCCACTGGTTGGGGAAGACGGCCGGAAGATGATGACCGTGAGTGGGCACGTAGGTGTCTGGCAATGGCACGCAAGATGTGTGCGCCATCTGTCAAACGGAAAAAGAGAATGTAAAGGTAAGCCTTTTGGCTTATGACAGTATCAATTATTAAAGTACAAACTATATGAGAAAGAATATTCTTATGTTTTTAACCGAATGTCTTGCTGCGATGACAGTCTCTGCAAGTAACATCAATCACAATGCTGACAGCATTTATAAGCAGAATACTTTCAGTCAGGAGCAGATGCTCTTGCCTATGAATCCTACATATCTGAAGAATGTAAGCGAAGCAGCCAACTGGGGTAGAAATTGGTTTATAGAAATTAAGGGCGGGGCTTCAGCTTTTCTCGGATCACCCATTGGTTGCGGTGATGTGTTCGACCGAATAACTCCTGCCTTGCAGGTCGGCGTTGGAAAGTGGTTCACACCCGCAATCGGTGGACGTGTAGGTTTTCAGGGACTGACGTTCAAGAACGCTGAGTTCAAATCCATGAAGTATCAGCTCTACCATGCAGACCTGATGTACAATCTGATTTCCGGACTCCGTCAGAATGAGTACGGACTCTCTCTTTGGGATATTGTTCCTTATGTGGGAGTGGGTATGATTCATAATGCGAACTGGTCTGATCCATGCTCATGTGGCAGAGGTTCAGATGGCAGCCGTCCGTTCGCCTTTACCTATGGACTGGAGATAGGTTACAGAATTGGCAACAGGGTAAAACTTGTTGCCGGAGTCAGTGGACTGACTACAGCCCAGAATTTTGATAATATGGGTAGCTCTATAAAATTCAAGGATAATATGCTTACGGTCTCAGCCGGTCTCTCCATCACATTAGGAAAGGCTGGATGGAAGCGTGTAGTTGATGCTACACCTTATATCGAGCAGAATGCTTATCTCAAGGATTACATCTCCTATATGAAGGATGAGAATATACGATTGCAGAAAAAAATGTCTGGAGACAAAGAGGTGCAGACAGTCTATCCCAAGAACAACTATAGTGGGCTTAACTCACTAAGAGCACGATTGTCGGAGAAGAAGTCAAGTACACAAGAAAGCAAATCAGGTAATGACGGTATAGCTGAAAACTCGGCTGATTATGCTGAAATCGGTCTTGTGGATGCGCATGTACCGACTGGGAACTGCCAGTCAGATTCGCTTTTGTCTGCCGGTCATAATGTATCTGATGATCTTATGTCTGAGAATAATAACGCATTGGACTCACATGCAATTTCAGGTAATTCCAAGATTACAGTGGGTGTTCCAGTGTACTTCTTCTTTCAGCTTAATTCTGATAGGCTTGTAGATGAATCTCAGATAGTGAACCTTGATGACATCGCAAAAATATCCAAGGCGCATAATTTAAAAGTGAGCATATCCGGAGCAGCTGATAGTGCCACTGGTACACAGTCCATCAATCAGGAACTTGCTCTACGTCGTGCCAGATATATTTATAATTATTTGATTAAACTAGGTATTGATAAATGCCAGATAAAGATATATAATTACGGAGGTATTGATAAATATGAACCTGAAGAGGCAAATAGATTTACAATGGTTGTTCTTTCAGAATATTAATTTGTTAAGGAGGTCTTTTATTTTAAGAATTAATGATATTACTAATGATAAGGGCCGTGACATTTACTGAATAAACGGCC
>NZ_JADYTF010000070.1 GCF_021530995.1 Bacteroides caecigallinarum | reverse complement strand
CTCTATAGGAGTTCATTAAAGAGATTTGTAATCTCGTCCGCATAAATAGTAGTATCACATTTTATAAGAAGTTTTTCATTCATATTATATTCATTATGATTATTGCATGATTTTGCGGTATGCGGTAGATTATACTTCGCTAATTTACTACCCAGTCGCTAATTGTTCCGGTCTCAGAAGAGAATGATGCACCAATCTTATAAACTTTGCGGCTATCGGCTGCATATTCACGTGCATATCCTTTTTCCTCTATCTGCTGAAGCGCCTCTTGGGCCGTACCGTCCAGTTTGAACTCAAAGATATAAACATAGTCCGATGTTTCCACTATGCAGTCCACACGTCCCTGGCTCTGTACCTTCTCGGCATAAACAGTATAAACACTCACCAGACGCATAATGAGGTAGAAGGTGTTATTCAGTTGGTTGCAGGTATGATGAAGCTACCATTGTAAGGAATCCCCCCTTTACCTCATTGTTCGGGAAATCAAGAAGGAAGGTATTGAAATCTCTGTCGTAAGCCTTTATTGTAAGATATCCGCTTTGATATATCATAGGCAAAGGGCGTTCCACGTCGGCTTTGTAGTCGATAAACTCTGCCGGAGTGTAATATTTCCCGGTAAATTCGTTCATTCTCTCATGTGAATGGTTAAGCAGACGAATAAGATATGTGGGAGTTCCTGTGCTGAACCAATAGTCTTTGATACGTTTGGCGTCAAGAGCATTCAACAAACTGAAAGGATTATAAATGTCTGTCAGTTTATCGCTGAAGTGGTAACCATCGTATTGTTTCTTCAGCAGTTTATACATTTCTTCCGGTGTACACTGATACTCGACAGCCATTTGCGATACAGGTTCAGTAAAATATTTTACAATTTCTTCTTGAGTAATACCGCACAGAGCTTCATAACGTACATCCATACTTATATCTTTAGCTTGATTGAAACCGCTGAATATACTTTCTTGGGAATATTTTGTAACCCCTGTCAACAAAACGAATTGCAAATGCTTGTCCGCTCCCTTAAACACGGAATAAAAAGCTTTCAGAATGTTTCGGTGTTTGTCCTTCAGATTGGTATCCACATCCAGTACATCAAGGATAGGTTTGTCATATTCATCTACAAGTACCACAGCGCGTCGGCCTGTATGAAGATGAGCGGCCTCGAGAATCTTTATAAAGCGGTCTCCAAGACCCAATTCATTTTCACGTACAGGCAGATTGTATTTCTGTTCCCATTCCGCCAGATAAAAGTTAAGTTTCTTCTCCAGTTCTCCGGGATTGGTAAAATTAGTATCATTGAAATCCACATGGAAAACAGGATACTCGTTCCATTCCGTCTCCATCTTTTCTATGGCAAGACCACGAAACAGTTCCTTACGTCCTGAATAATAGTTTTCCAGGGTAGAGACAAGTAGGCTCTTTCCGAACCGTCGTGGACGGCTAAGAAAATAAATGCTTCCATTATGTGTAAGGTCATAAATAATATCAGTTTTATCTACATATATATAACCTTCTTGAATAATGCGTTCAAAACTCTGGATACCAATTGGAAATTTCATAACCTGATTCTTTTTGTACTTTAGGTAAAGGTAAATAAAAAATCAGACTTTCATGTCATTAATTAATAGGCTTTTCCCAATTTTAATACTCAATATAATCAAGTATCCCCTGAATATAAGCTATAGTCACTCCATAATTGGTCATAGGGATGTTCTGTTCCTTAGCCTTTGCCACACGGCTCATCATGAACTTCCTGTTGAACATGCAGGCGCCGCAATGGATAACCAAATCGTAACCTTCAAGATTTTCCGGAAAGTCGTGTCCTGATACCATATCTATCTGTATGTCATTGCCAAATCTTTTTCGGAGCATGGCTGGGATTTTTTCACGGCCAATATCCTCTGTGAGTGGGGCATGGGTGCATGCTTCGGCTATAAGGACTTTGGAATTGTTATTCAGTTTGCCTATTGTGCGTGCACCTTCTACAAAATAGTCTATATCGCCCTTGTGCTTGGCAAAGAGTACTGAGAACGATGTCAGTATGCTTTCCTTTGGCTTCAGTTCGAAAACGGTCTTGAACACCTGTGAGTCTGTGATGATAAGTTTCGGTGGATTTACCATCGCTTTGAGCATTGCTTCCAGCTTGTCTGTAGTGCAGCTCATTACAAGGCATTTCTTGTCAAGAAGTTCACGCAGGGTTTGAACTTGTGGGAGAATTAGTCTGCCTTTCGGAGCCTGAATGTCCTGTGGCATGACCAACAGTACGGTATCGTTTTCGCCGGCAAGATTTCCTATTATACTATTGTCGGAAGAGTTGTCTGGCTGGTTTTCTATAAGCGCTTTTCTTATCTCGTCGATGCCTTCCTTTGTCAGCGTACTTGCTATGACAGGTTTGGAACCGCATCTCTTTTCTATGGCAAGGGCTGTTTCTGTCTTGTTGTCCAGAATGTCTGCCTTGTTGAGTACCCATATCACCGGTGTATTCTTTGCAGTGAGCACTTTCTGCCATCTCAGTTCTTCTTCGATATTATCGTCTGTGCAGACCATAATAGCTATGTCAGTGCGTTCCGTAGCCTTTAATGTCTGCTTTACTCTCAGATTTCCAAGCTCTCCTTCATCATCGAATCCGGCTGTGTCTATAAATACACACGGGCCTATGCCGTGTATTTCCATCGATTTATATACAGGGTCGGTGGTAGTTCCGGCTACGTCCGAAACGACTGAAACTTCCTGTCCTGTGATGGCATTTATCAATGACGATTTACCACTGTTTCTTTTCCCGAAAAGTGCTATATGTGTGCGGTTTGATCTTGGAGTATCTTGCAATGACATATTATTATGGTTATTTAAACTTGAGTTATATTATCAGAATCTGAAGTCGCGTTTTCCTTCGCCAATGTATTTCAGGTTCTCTATAGCGCGTCTCTTTATTGCAGGATTAGGAATCTTTTCCATCTGCTCACGTATCATCTTCGTACCGAGTGCTTTTGTCTCGGGCGAAGCATAGTCTACCAGATATTCCTGCAGAGTCATAAGCGCGTTTGGCGAGCAGCAGTTGGCTATCTGTCCTGTTTTTACCAACGACATGAAGCGGTCGCCAGTGCGTCCTTCGCGGTAGCATGCAGTGCAGAAGCTTGGAATATAGCCGAGTTTCAGCAGCCATGACACTATCTCGTCCAGTGTGCGGTTGTCGCTGATATCGAACTGTGAGGAGTTTTCTTCTGGTGTCTCTTCTACGGCATATCCGCCTACGCTTGTACGCGAGCCTCCGCTTATCTGTGAGATACCGAGTTCAAGAACCTTCTCGCGTGATTTCTGCGATTCGCGTGTAGAGATAATCATTCCCGTGTATGGCACAGCTATACGGATTATGGCTACAATCTTCTGGAATATCTCGTCGGAGATTGCATTCTCAAAATCTGCGGCATTTATGTCGTCGGCAGAGCATATTCGCGGTACGCTAATAGTGTGAGGACCAACTCCGTAAGTGGCTTCCAGATGTTCCGCGTGCATCAGCAGTCCGGTGAAATCGTACTTATAGGTATTCAGACCGAACAGAACACCGAGCCCAACATCGTCTATTCCGCCTTCCATAGCTCTGTCCATTGCCTCTGTGTGATAAGCGTAATTGCTCTTAGGACCGCGCGGATGAAGTTTCTCGTAGTTTTCCTTATGATATGTCTCCTGGAAAAGTATGTATGTACCTATTCCTGCCTCGTGAAGCTTTCTGTAGTTCTCCACTGTTGTGGCAGCGATATTCACGTTCACACGGCGTATGGCTCCGTTCTTATGCTTTATTCCGTATATTGTCTTGATGGATTCAAGGATATATTCTATCGGGTTGTGCAACGGGTCTTCGCCGGCTTCAAGTGCCAGACGCTTGTGTCCCATGTCCTGAAGTGCTATGACTTCGCGTTCTATATCTTCCTGACTGAGCTTTTTGCGGGCTATAGTCTTGTTTTTGATATGGTAAGGGCAATACACACAGCTGTTTACGCAATAGTTTGAAAGATACAGTGGAGCAAACATCACTATTCTGTTGCCGTAGAACTTCTGCTTTATTTCCTTTGCCAGACTGAATATCTCTTCCAGCAGTTCCGGGTCGTTGCATTCAAGCAGTAGTGCGGCCTCCCGGTGACTGATACCCTTGTATGCTCTTGCTTTTTCTATAATGGATGATATGAGTTCTCTGTTTCCGGCGTTCTCTTCCGCATATTTCAGTGTGTCAAGAATTTCATCATGGCTGATAAATTCTTCAGCCTTTTTTGAATCGGCTCTGTACATAATTATTTTTTTAGAGTTATAGAAGTTATAGGAGTTAAAGGAGTTATAGGAGTTAAAGGAGTTATGGAAGTTAAAGAAGTTATATAATTAACAGCTCTTATTCTGCGTAATCTCCCCGACCGTAGTCAATAGTATAACCAATGGCACTGAGCTTTTGTTCAAGAAAAGCCAGGCCTTCTGCTGCTTCGGCACCCATTGATGCCTTATTGTTGTACAGCGAATACTTGCTTCTTTCCTGTGGAGGAGAGAGATTTGGCATCACTACATTTGCTCCTGCCAGTATTCCTCTTTCGCGTCCGTCGGGAGCGAGTGAAGCCAATGCCGTGGTTGACGGTATGAGTGCGTGAGGATGCATAAGTCTGAATATTGACAACAGTAGTAGGGTAGTGCGTATGCTGCCAGCGCTTTTATCAGCAAATGGAGTGTCACGGTGCGGTATGAAAGGACCTATTCCTATCATCTGTGGCTTGAATTCGCCGATGAACAGAATGTCTTCAATGATATTGTCTGTGGTCTGTCCCGGACTGCCAACCATTATGCCTGTACCTGTCTGATAGCCTATCTCTTTCAAGTTTGCAAGGCATTGCAATCTGTTCTGCAGTGACATCGTTTCGGGATGCAGCAGTGAATAATGATACGGATTGTGAGTCTCATGACGGAGCAGATATCTGTTGGCTCCGGCTTCATAGAACATCTTGTATGCTTCGTATGATTTTTCTCCCAAAGACAGGGTTATGGCGGCGTCCGGATATTCCCGGCGTATGGACGACACTATGTCAGAGATTCTTTCATCGGTCATATAGTTGTCTTCGCCACCTTGGAGTACAAAAGTACGGAAGCCAAGTCTGTAACCTTCGTCGCAGCATTGCAGTATAGTTTCCTTGTTTAGTCTGTATCTTTCCACATTCCTGTTGCTACGGCGTATTCCGCAGTAAAGGCAGTCGTTGTGACAGCAGTTTCCAACCTCTATAAGTCCGCGCACGAAAATCCTGTTGCCGAACACTTTTAATGTTTCGGAGCGTGCAATGCTGTTTATCAGTTCAAGACTGTCGTCATCGCACTCATCCAATAATATACGAAATTCATCGGAAGAAAGTGTTTTCTCCCGATGAAGTCGCTCTATAAGTTTTCTCATATATATGTGATATGAAAAATCTTTATTTATTCTTCTTCCTTGTAGTTCTCGTATTTCAGAGGACGTTTCAGCAAATCCTGATTTAGCTGGCGTTTACCGGACAATGGATCGTTGAATGAACTTGGACCTGTGATACAGCCTTCAGGACATGCCATCATTTCGATGAACTGTGCGTCAACCTTGCCGGTCTTTGCGTATGCTCTGAGAACACCGATATTCTTCTTGTTGAAGTCTGATATCTGCATAATCTTAATGCCGTTTGCCTTTTCACCCAGGTAAGCTTTTACAGCTCCTGCCACACCTCCGGCCTGTGCAAATCCGTGAGCCTCGCATACAGATTCTTTGGCTACCTTGTATGGAGAAACTTCCTTCAGGTCGATTCCCATACCTTTGATAACTGAGCTTATTTCCTCGAAAGTCATCACATAATCTACACATTCATCGCGCTGTGCTTCTTTTCTCTTGGCGATACATGGACCTATGAATACCACTTTAGCATCAGGATATTTCTTCTTTGCGATGCGTGATGCGTAGTACATTGGAGAACCTGTAGTAGAAACGTATGGTTTCATTGCAGGTATGTGCTTGTTTACAAGTTCTATATATGAAGGACAGCATGAAGTAGTCATAAACGTCTGTCCTTCAGCAATCTTTTCAAGAAGTTCGTGGGCTTCATTGCTTGTGGTCTGCATAGCTCCTTCAGCTACTTCGATAACATCGGCAAAACCAATCTGCTTCAATGCTCCATAGACTTCATCTATTTTAGCATCAAACTGTCCGAGTATGGATGGGGCAGGGATGGCAATCACCTGTTTTCCTGCACGTATCTCTTCAAGCACATCGAATACCTGTGAAATTTCGAATATGGCACCGAAAGGACATGCGTTAAGACATTTTCCACAATAGATACATTTGCTTTCGTCGATATGCTCTATGTTGTGTTCATCCTTGCTGATAGCCTTTACAGGACATGCTTCCTCGCATGGTACAGGAATATATACGATAGCATGATAAGGACAGCTCTTATGACAGATACCGCAGCTTATACAAGTGTCGTGGTCAATACGTGCCTGACCTGTTTTCTTGTCGAAATGTACAGCACCTTTAGGGCAGTTCATGTAGCAGCTTCTTGCCACACAACCTCTACACAGGTTACTTACTTCATAGTTTACCTGAACGCATGATGAACAAGCCTCGTCTATCACGCAAAGAATGTTTTCCTTGATTTTTCCGTGTCTTTCAAGTGCCTTGCGTGCATATTCAGATAATGGGGTAAGTTCGTCTGTCTCGTCGGACATATCCCAACCCAACAGAGGGAGTGACTTGTATTTTGTCACCGCACGTTCCTTGTGGATACAGCAGCGTCCTACAGGTTGCGAACGTCTTGGACTGAATTCCAATGGAACACGGTCGATCTTTTCAATTAACTGTTTCTCCTTCCACAAAGCTACCAGGTTTTCAAGCAGTTTGTGTCTCACAATCATTACATTGTTGGTAAATGCCATAAGTAAAAAAGTAGTGTGATGTTAGTTAAAAATATAGTTTATTATTCATTATCCTCTTCTGCGCCGCGCAGAATAAGAGTTGTAGCGCCTAGAGTGAAAATACTTCCTTCTTCGATTATAACTCTTTCTTTAGGCCCCAGGATTTCATTCATATGGAATGTTCCTGTAATACTGTCGTTATCCCTTAATGTATATATTAATTTTCCTTGCTTGTCCCTTTTTACATTGATAATGCAATGTCTGCGGTCCATGCTTGGGTCGTTTGTCTCTATGGCTATATCGACGTCAGTTCCCTTGCATCTGCGTCCTATTACATTATCTCCCTCATGAAGAGGTAATACCTGTTTGTAGGCGAAAGTGTTTTCTATAACCACTACATTGCCAAAGTCTTTTGTTCCTTCTTTTTCGTCTATGATTTCTTCGCGACGTGTTGCAGCATTAAGCTTGGTACGTCCCAAACGTATGCTGAACTGTTTTTTACACTCTGGGCAGATGAAAACCAATGACTGTCCTTCTTCATACTTGGTTTCATCAAACTGGATGTAATTGTCGCATTTAGGACATCTTACTCTTTTCATTCCTTAAAAATTAATCATTTAGATTTATTCAGTAACCAGGCTGTCTTGAACTGTTCGTCTTTTCTCAGTTCATTAATCTTTTCGTATGCTTTTGACTTGTCTGTAAAGCGATATAATGCAATACGGTAACGGTTGTCCGATGCCAGAATAGTAGCTTCATTATATCCCTGTTTCTTGAACTTGGCAAGCTCTTTTTCCGCATCCTGCATGGTTTGCAGACTAGCTACGATAACGAACAAGCCCTTATTCTGTACAGTATTGCTTTTCTGTACTTCTTTTGTACTTTTTGTTTCCGCCTTGACTGTTTCAGTCTTGACTGCTTCTGTCTTAACCGTTTCAGTCTTAATCGTTTCTTTTTTGACAGCCGCAGGCGATGCCTTTACTTCTTTAGAAGTTTTAGGCTCAGCTTTTTCAATCTTTACACTTTTAACAGCAACAGGGCGCAAAGTGTTCACATTATTTCGTATGTTTTGTTTATTATTCTGTTTGATATCTTTCGTTTCAAGCGATGCTGTAGCCATTGATTTGCTTCTGATGGCATCAAGCATGGTTTCTGCTCCCAAAGAAGCATAGCTTGAATTATCGAGATAAGTGTTCTCGACCGGAACAGAGAGAACAAAGAATAATATAACAGCGGCAGCAATTCCTACAGCATGTTCTGCCATACGCTTGATGATATGACGCTGTTTTGCTTTTGCTTTTCTGTCTTCATCGGAAGATGGTACTGTCTCAATCATTATACGCGGCTCGACGATAGTTTCCTTGACCGGCTTCAACTCAGAAAGAGGAGAAATCGAGAAACTGCCCAAACCATACAGACTTGGACTGAAGAAAGCATTCTGATATGGTTCAAAACCATATACTCCTGCCATGGTATAATATAGTGTTCCTATATTTTCAAGTTCTGCCTGTCCGTTTTTATATAATGAGTCTTTTATTTGAGATACTACGCTCTCTATCTTCCTGCTTGCGTCGGGAAAGTCAGTGTCGTAGGCTTGCATGTATGACTGTGCCAATAAACCGTCGTTTATTATAAGTTGCGGATTGAAACCGATGGTTCTTACCGGCGGACAAAATACATTTGCAGAGTCCTTGAATTCTGCTGCTTTATTATGGGCAATGAAACCTCCCAGACCGGGAACTATTACACAGTCATTTTCCAGTAAAAGTACTTCTATATGTCTTGCTAGCTCTTTCATACTGCAAAATTATAATTTTTTTTAGAAGACCGTACACGTTTTGAGGATAAATTTGTGCTTTAAACAATATCTCAGCTCTGGATTTTACTCATCAGCACCTCTGCCAGTTCTGTCTGTTCTGCATCCTGTGCCAGTTTTATTCCTTCCTTCAGAGTCTCAATTCCTTCTTTTGTGGTAAAGAAAGCGTTGAAACGGCGGAGAGTCTGAATTTGCGGAATAGCGAAGTTTCTTGGCTCAGGATTGTGCGGACATAATGCAGAGAGTTGTTCCGCATCAATCTTCTCGTCGAGCATATCTCTGAAAAGATTTTTGTATGGCAGACTGAACTTGTTAGCCAAAGGCTTGAAAGTGACATGATACAGATTCTTCAGAGTTGTACGTCCGTTCTTGTCATGATAATTTACCTGTATTGGCTGATATGTACAGATTGCCATCAGTAGAGAATCGGCAACAGCAGAAGCGGAATCCTCGTCTTCCATATTGCATATTATTTCCTCACCGTCGAAAGGACTGTCCAGGCCTTCCATTTTTGTTACCGCTGAATTTTCCAGATAAAGGATTTCGTCAGTGATAATTTCCTTTCCTTCTATTCCCCAATCAAACAGTCCTGTCCTAAGTTGGAAATGTCTGGACTGGTAGATATACTGGTTTCCTATTGTTGTTGTGACGCGGATATAATCATATTTCTGTGTTAAAGAGACTATTTCCTTTTGCATATTCTCTTTCATCGCTTCCTCGTCATCAGTTATATCGTCTGATTTCTTATCGATGGAAGTTTCAGCAGCCGGAAGTACTTCATTTTCTTCTTCATTAACAGGTAGTACTTCCTCTGTCGTTTGTGCAGTAAGACTGAGATTTGCTATTTCACTTTCCAGGGTTTTTACTATCTCGGAGAGGGTAGTGTTCTCCTCTTTCTCCTTTTGATATAACTCTTTGAGTGATGCTATTTCTTTTCCAAGGCTGTCTATTTCTTTGTTCAGATTGTCCTTATCTGCAATGTGAGCCTCATTTGCTGATTTTATCTCTTTGCTGAGACTTTCTTTTTCACTGCTGAGAACATCCTTTTCTTGCAACAGAGTTTCATTCTCATTACGTAGATTTTCTTTCTCTTTGATGAGAGCGTCTTTTTCAGCATTCAACCCTTCAATAACCTTTTGCAGATTTTCGATTTCCCCGGACATCTTCTCAGATTCCAGGGAAATCCTATCTGTTTCTTCTTTAAACTTTTCAGAGTTTTCCTTGAGGGTATTTTCAAGGTTCTCTTTCTCCATGACCAGGGCCTCGTACTTTCCTTTCAGCTCATTGAGCTCTTCCGATACCGCCCCACATTCATTGCTGAGACTTTCTTTTTTCTTTTTGTACTTGTCGTTGAGTGCGTTGTATTCCCTTGATGTGCTTCTCAACAGTTCGGACAGTCTTTTGTTTTCAAGTCTTAGTCTGGTAAGTTCGGTACTTTGAGCCTCTATGTCAAGACCGTATAATGCTTTGTAGATTTTAAGTGCAAGTTTACCCATGTCATGTATGATTTATCAATCTCTGAATCGTTTTGTCAGTTCTCCAAATTCGTCAATTCTGCGGTCTCTAAGGAACGGCCACCAGCGACGTACGTTCTCGCTGCGGTTCATGTCGATATCGACAATGATATTTTCTTCCTTCATATTGTCCGCTTGGGCGATTATCTCTCCCTGCGGACCTGCCACGAAGCTGTTTCCCCAGAACTGGATACCATTGGTCTGGCCTGAAGGATCAGGCTCGTGTCCCACACGGTTTACTGCGATTACGGGCAATCCGTTTGCCACAGCATGACCTCTCTGCACAGTAACCCATGCGCCGAGCTGACGAAGCTTCTCTTCCTGAGTGTCAGTACTTTCCCAGCCTATGGCAGTAGGATAGATGAGTAGCTCTGCTCCTTTGAGCGCCATCATGCGGGCTCCTTCCGGATACCACTGGTCCCAACATACCTGTACACCAAGTTTTCCTACAGAGGTCTGAATCGGTTCGAAACCTATATCGCCTGGTGTGAAATAGAATTTTTCGTAATATGCAGGATCGTCCGGAATATGCATCTTGCGGTATTTACCTGCTATGCTTCCGTCCTTTTCGAACACTACGGCTGTGTTGTGATACAGACCTGCCGCACGGCGTTCGAACAGTGATGTTACAAGAACTATACCGTATGCCGCTGCTATTTCGCTATAGAATCCGGTTGAAGGACCTGGTATAGGTTCTGCCAGGTCGAACAGTCTTGTATCTTCTGTCTGGCAGAAGTAAAGTGAGTTGTGTAATTCCTGTAATATTACGAGTTGTGCTCCGGCTTTAGCCAGTGAAGCTATATTTCTGTGAAGTTTTTCCAAGTTATATTTGATATCTCCTGTGCATGATTGCTGGACGATACCTACTCTTATTATTCTGTTCATGTCTGTTTAAATTATAATGTTGATGTTTTTATCCTTTGAATACTGATTCAGGGTATTGCATAGTTACGCAGTGTAATGAGCCGTGCTGTTTGATAAGGGCATTACAGTCTATGCCTACGATTTCTCTTCCTGGGAAAGCCTGCGCCAGAACTCTTGCCGCTTCTTTGTCATTTTCAGGCTGGCCGTAAGTAGGGTAGAGTACGGCATCGTTCATTATCAGGAAGTTAGCGTAAGTGGCAGGCAGTCTGTAGCCGTCTTCATCATAGATAGCTTCCGGCATAGGCAGAGGGAGCAGTCTGTATGGTTTGCCGTCGAGTGTAGTGAATGACTCCAGCTGCTTTTCCATAGCCTGCAAGGCGCTATAATGCTCGTCGTCAGGGTTGCTACATTTTACGTATGCTATAGTGTCGTCCGGACAAAGTCTTGCGAGTGTATCCACATGGCTGTCAGTGTCGTCGCCCGCCAGATAACCATAGTCCAGCCAGAGAATCTGCTGAAGATTGAAAGCCTCTTTCAGATAGTCTTCTATCTCATGGCGCGACATAGTATCGTTTCTGTTTGGTGCCAGCAGACAAAGCGATGTGGTGAGGAGTGTACCTTTTCCGTCGCTTTCAATGGAACCACCTTCCAGAACAAAGTCGCGCTTGTTTATATAGTCACCGTTCAGGATGTGCTTGCCGAAAAGCTTGCTGTTGATAAGGTTATCCTTGTCGGCAGCGAATTTCATACCCCATCCGTTGAAACAGAAATCCAGCAGTTGGGGGTCGCCATGCTTGTCCTTCAGTGTTATGAATGCGTGGTCTCTTGCCCAGGTATCATTTGTCTTGCACTGGAAGAATGTGATATTCTCTTTGTATGGAAAATCCTTGAGTTCCTCAGGGAATTCCGGTGCTACCAATAGGAGAGGTTGCCTTGATGCAATCTCTGTCGCGAGATTGACAAAACACTTTTCCACTTCTTCTAACATATAAGCCCAATCTGTACCGATATGTGGCCATGTCAGCTGTATATAACTCTGTTTGTCCCATTCTGACGGGAGCGAAAGATTATTGTTCATTATTCTTATTTTTAATATATTTGTTTACTTCTTGTTTTTGCGCCAGCTTCTTTTTTCTGTACAAACGGAAATTACCCAACCAGTCAATTAATTCATCCCATCGTGTAAAGTCCTTTTTATAGATAAGTCCTATACCTTGGGTAGTGAGCGTTGACTTTGTGAAATATCTGTCGTTCGTCTGGTTATATCCTCTAAGGCGGAAGTCACCGTTTTTAGTTAATAGCCATATTGCTTCGAAATCGCCTACAAAGTTAGTATTTCTCAGCGTATTTTCCTTATATCCGAAGTTTCCGTTTATAATAAGTCTGTTGTTCAGAAGTCTTCCGCTCAGGATTGCTTCTGCTTCAACGTCTGTCCAACCGTTCTGACCTGTAGTGAGGTTTGTTCCAAGATTCCAGTTCTGGCTGTCGATTACCTGCGACAACATATTGTTAAGTTGTCCGGACAATGTGCTGAAGGCCAGCGAACTTGTAGCGTCCGATTGTCCGCTCTGTGCGGCATAATCGTATGTATAGAACTTGCCTACTCCCAGCAGATATATAATCTGTGTGGTCATCTGTTCCGGTGTTCCGGTCAGACTTTTTACCAGCTGCCTGTCTTCTTCATTCACTGTAGGCAATTCAATGTCGAAACTAAGGTTAGGAGAGGTGAGAAGTCCTGACAGATTCACAATACAGTTCACCCTGATATTACCTCTGGTGGATGTAGCATCCGCAATAAGGTCATTGAGTGAGGCTGAAGGAACAGTATATACAGCTTGTACATTAAGGTTTGCTGCTTTAGGGTCGCCATTGAATGATACACTGCCACCTTGTCTGAGCACAAAATCTTTTCTGATAACATTCTGCATGCTCAGCTTATATATACCTTCGGAGATATTATAATTGCCGAATATCTGGAAATTACCCTTGTTGAAGAAATTAATTCTCAGGTTTCCTGTGCCTTTTGCTGCAATATAGTCTCCTGATGCAGGATCCATTATTATCTTCATATCTGCCATTGGCGAAGGTTCTATCTGAAGATTTATCCTTATATCGGGAGGTGTAAGATTCTCTTCAAGGGTTTGTTGCTCGTTGAGATAGTGATAAAGATTGGTTTTAATTTCTTCCTGCCTTCTTCTCAGAGTCTTGTCGACAAACGTAATGAACTGTTTGCTGATGGCTTCGGTTGCAGTTCCCAGAACGTATACGAATGAGGTATTGTTCTCGGCCCTTACGTTTCCGTCTACTACGAGACCTGTATTTTCATTTCCACGTATAGTTGTTTTTCCTGATGCGTAAATCTTTCCATAAAACGGGAATTCAGGTGTTTCTCTGTCCGAGCTGAATACCATCATGTTATTAGTATCGAACTGGAACATATAGCTTAGGTTTTTCAGCTTTCTGTGTCTCAGATAGCCGTTGGCAACACCGTTATGTCCCTCATTGTCGCTCAGATGTACATTATTGAAAATGAACTCTCCAGAGTTGATTATTACTGAGTCTGCCTTGGCATTGAAATAGCTGTTCAGTACATTTACTTTCATTCCAATCTCAGCTTTAGCTCTTCCTTCAAGGTCAAGTTCCTTGAATGGACCGAACAGTCTTACTTTTCCGTAAGCCTTACCTTTCACGTCAGTAAAAATGTCTTTTATGAAATGTTGCAGAAAGCCTAAATCAGTACCACCAGCATTGATGTTCAGGTCAAGTCCTTTTTCTTTGGGGGATATATAGCCAATAACTCCAGTAAACACTCCATCTTTTTTGCGGATATCGGCATTAAGGAGTATTCTGCCTTTTTCATTATCGAATCCGCCTTTGATGTCGGCCTCGCCAAGTAATGTCTCGTTTAGTGAAAAATTATTTACTTTCAGTCTGGCATCGAGCAATGGTTTACTCAACACGTTGGAAACAAATACCTTCCCACTGGCATTCCCCTCAAACTTTACGGCATTGAACTGAATCATATCCATAATGTAGAGGAGGTTCACATTCTGGAGATTGACCAGGCAGGAGTCTGATTCTGTTTTGCCAAGTCGTCCGTTTATTTTTACATATTGGTTTCCATGTTCGAAAAGGAAGTTTGATATATCAATACTGTCATTATCAATGCTCACGTTGGACCTGTGTATGTTCCAAATGGTGTCGTTAAGCACAATCCGGCTAGGTTCCAATTCAATATCCGTGTGCAGTTTACCATTGCTTGTATTTTTTGAAAAAACGGTATTCGCAGAAATCTTTCCGCTATATGTGATGTTTGTATTGTTTCCCCAAAATACATTTGTTGCCAGTGTATCATTATATGCTTTGGCGTTCAGGCTTACATTTACCATAGCACCTTTGTTCATAAGCATGTTGGATCTCACATGGCAATGAAGGTCTTTTTCCGGGTTCTCGAACAGTAATGTGGTCGATTCATATTTCTTGTTGTTGTATACTATTTCCGGAATGTTTGCGTTAATGTAAACCTTTGTTTTACTGTCGTCTATGTAGCCATTCAGTGTTGCGGGAATATTCATGGCTATCGGCAATTTCAGGACCTTATGTAAGAAATCGGAATTGTCGATCTTAAAACGAAGAGTAAAGTTATTGTTTGTCTCCTGTCTGATAAATTTGTTGTTGGCCTGAAAGAATGACGGTATGTATCTGTGCGCAACTTTTATTACACTTGATGTTATTGTCTTGTATGAGTAATTTCCGTTGATTTCACCATTGATGAAATCCGACTTTATCTGAATAGTATTCCCTTTAGGACTTTTGTTTGCAAGAAGTCTGAAGTAAGGCAATATATAATTGTCGTCAGTGTTTTGGTCAGATATACACGTTAGGCTGTCAATGTTGATACATCCTTCGATGTCGTCGATTGATTTGCCTTTGAAATCTGCAAGAAGATTCATTGAATAGGTTGTGTTGACAAATTTTTCCGTCAGTTGCAGTCTGTCAGGTCTGAAATTTTTTACCCCGGCAGTAAGCTTGAAGACAGGGATTTCTTCTGCTGTAGAGAATTTCCCGTCAATTTTCAATTTCAGATTCTCATCATTTACTGCTATATGTCCGTTGAATCCTCCGGGTGTGTACATTCCGTTTAGCATGATATTGTGGTAGGTATAACCCTTCACATCCAGATATTTGATTTCACCTTTTACGTAAGATTCAGGCTTATTGTCCATGTATGTAAGCCCATTCAGAGTGAGATTGAAAGCGGCATTGCCTAGCAGATTATCTTTTTTAGCAAGTTTTCCCAAATTAAGTTCCTCTGAATAGAACCTTCCTGAATATGATCTTTGCTTATTGACAGAATCTCTGTTCATTGTGAATTGCGACTGTATATTTCCGAGCGGAGTATATATAGTCAGTCTGTTTTCAATCTTCTCCGGTGTCCCTTTTATATTGCCCAAGAGGCTGAGAGTGGCAATTCTTTGGATAATGTCAGGAATGTTACCTTTGTCACTTATGTTCTGGAATATCCATTTTGCTCCGTCCTGGCGTACATCGGCTTTTTTTATGTCGACACTGAAAAATGTGTCCTTTGTTTCGTCGGCTAAATTCAGATAACCTTCGAATGTCAGATCCACAGACTTGTCATTTGAATATATGTTCAAGTTATCAATCGAATGTTTATTCCCTATGTTTGAAAGGCCGGCTTTTAGGTTTATTGTGTCATCGAAATTTTTCAATGCAGGTACCAACGCTTTTATGTCAGACGGTACTATCTCGGCATATAGATTACATTTATATTCTATGTCCGAAAGTTGCTTGATTTGCCAAAAGTCGTCGAAATCTGAAACAAGACTGTCTATATGTACGTGGCTGTTGGGTAACAGCAGTTCAAAATTATCCAAACGTAATTTATCTCTGTTGCCCAAAGCTGTGAAAGACAGTTTTTTTAATGTCAGACCTGATTTTTCTGCCATGCTTATGCGCTTTACATGGATATTGATGGAGTCCTGCGTCAACGCTTTTAAAGATATATTGGCAGATATATTCTTTACGGAGAGGTGCGAAGGATTGAATTTCCCTTCAGTTTCCGGTTCGGAAAGAATATCTAAATTCAGGTTACTTCTTCGTATGAGGATTGAGTTTATTCTTAAATCAATGGCTTTCTTTTCCTTATCCTTATCTTTGTTGACAAACAGATCGGTAATGAATTTTATATTCAGATCCGATTTCTTGTCTTTTTTCTCCAGATTGAAGTCCGAACCGAAAAGCTGTATGCTGTTTATGCTGATTTTTCCTCTTATGATGGCTTGAATGTCGAATTTGGCAGAAAACCTGGCTATATTAACCATTTTTTCTCCCGTCGGACTGTAAACTTCCAAATCATTGATAATTACTCTGTTCAGCAAACCTAAATCGATATTGCCGATTTTTACTTCCGTTTTTAATAATTTTGTTAGTTCGCGCACTGCAAACGAACTGATACTTTGCTGAATGAAAGGAATATTGAGCAATGCTATCAATCCGAAATAAACAACCATTACCGATATGATAATGGTTCTTAATGTATGTTTTAGCAGTGTGAACGTTTTCATTATTATGTATAAATCAGTACAAAAATAATAATAACATGCTTATTACACCCATAAAAGCTTCTGATATTTCAGAAATTTTGCAAAAAAAACGGAATATCAGTGTCTTTTTTATGTGAATAAGAGAAAATATTCAGACCTTTGCACGGGTTTTTATTCAGGTATAAAATTAAGATTGTTTTTGAGGATGAAAAAATTGACAACGTATCCCTCTCCATTTTTTTCTATTTTACCAATTGTCATATTGGTTGTATTACTGTATTTTACTATCGGGAGTTTCGGTTCTGACGCTCTTTCAGGCGCCAGCCAGGTCTGTCTGCTGATAGCTACTGCAATTTGTGCGGCTATAGGCATGATAGGCTACGGTATAAAATGGAAAGACATAGAACATGCTATTGTGAATAATATTGCCGGAGTAAGTTCGGCTCTTATTATTCTCTTGATTATCGGAGCTTTGTCTGCAGCATGGATGCTAAGCGGAGTGGTACCTACGCTGATTTATTACGGGGTGCAGCTCATACACCCAAGTCTTTTCCTGGCATCATGCTGCGTGATTTGTGCCATTGTGTCTGTTATGACAGGAAGCTCGTGGACTACAATCGCTACTATCGGTATTGCCCTGATGGGAATAGGGAAGGCCCAGGGATTTGAAGAAGGATGGATTGCGGGAGCCATTATTTCGGGAGCATATTTCGGTGATAAGGTATCTCCATTGTCGGACACAACGATTCTTGCGTCTTCGGTTACTGATACTCCGCTTTTCACTCACATCCGCTATCTGATGATAACTACGGTGCCGTCAATTGCGATAGCGCTGGTGATATTCCTGATTGCAGGTTTCAATCACAGTGTCGGAGATACTGCGGGAATGGGTGAGTTTGCAAGTGGCCTTGCCGACAGGTTCAATATCTCTGTTTGGCTGTTGCTCGTACCTGTTGTGACCGGTATACTAATAGCAAAGAAAGTTCCTTCAATCATAACACTGTTTGTTTCGACTACGATGGCTGTTGTCTTTATGTTAGTATTCCAGATGGATAACGTGATAGAGCTGGCAGGTGGAAACAGTGACGTGCAGTCCATATTCAAAACGACGTTGCAGACATTGTTTACTTCATCAAGCCTTCAGGCGGAGACATCGCAGCTGACAGAACTTATAGCCACCAGAGGTATGGGTGGCATGATGAACACTATATGGCTTATAATATGTGCCATGTGTCTGGGAGGAGCGATGACTGCTTGTGGAATGTTGGCAAGCATTACCGGAGTATTTGTTAGATTTACGCGCAAACTGACTGGTATGGTGACTTCTACGGTAGGTTCAGGAATATTCCTTAATCTGGCTACGGCAGACCAATACATTTCCATTATCCTTGTTGGAAATATGTTTAAGGATATATACAAGAACAACGGTTATGAAAGCCGTTTGTTGAGCCGTACTACTGAAGATGCTGTGACTGTAACATCTGTTCTGATTCCATGGAACACATGCGGAATGACGCAGGCTACTATACTGGGTGTACCAACGCTGGTGTATCTGCCATACGCATTTTTCAATTATATCAGTCCGTTGATGAGTATCCTTGTTTCGGCAATCGGATATAAAATATTCCGTGTGAAAAAAGACTAAGTGGATAATTTACCGGATAATAGATAAAAGGTGGGCATCTGTCCACCTTTTTATGTTTTCTCTGGCAATGTCAGGGATTACAGCCTTTTCTGTAGGCATACATTCAGGCGTGATGCTGTATACTCTCTGAAATCCTTCTGAAAGGAGTTTATTGCTTTGGCTTACTCGCCCTGCTATGAGCCATACCGGTATGTTTTGCAACTGTGAGCGTCGCAGTATACGTTCCGGAAGTTTTCCCATAAGTGTTTGGGCATCTGCATGTCCCTCGCCAGTGATTACAAGGTCTGTTCCGTTAAGCAGACTGTCGAAACCGGAGAGGTCGAGCAAAAGGTCTGCACCAGATCTGAATGTGGCGTTAAAATATTGAAGAAAGGCATATCCCAATCCACCTGCCGCACCAGCTCCAGGCTCTAGCGACGAATCTTTCCCAATTAGAATAGCGGATTTATTGGCAAACTCAATAGCTCTTTTATCCAATTCGACCACCATATACTCTGTTGCCCCTTTCTGTGGTGCAAAGATTTGGGCTGCTCCCTCAGGACCATATAAAGGGTTGCGTACATCACTGGCTAGCGTAAAACGGCAATCTCTCATTTCATCGTATATTATGTCTTTTATAGTTTTTTCTGTCGGAAAACTGTCTGAAATAGCTTTCAGCATTCCTATCCCACAGTCACTGGTTCCACTACCGCCAAGACCAATAATGAAATTTCTGCATCCGCCTTGCAGTGCGTGGATTATCAGTTCGCCTACACCATATGTAGTTGCTATCAGAGGGTTGCGTTCTTCTGCTGTCATCAGTGTCAGTCCGCATGCCTTTGCTGTTTCTATAATAGCTGTACCGTCAGGTGTTATTCCGTATTGTGCTTTTATAGGTCGCATGAGAGGGTCGTGAACTTTTGTTTCTACTATCATGCCGTTCATGACAGTTATAAAAGCTTCAAGCATACCTTCGCCACCATCGGACATAGGTATATTGTGGATTTCAATCTCTTTTGAGTTGAGCGATGAGGATATGGCATTTTCAACTTCTTCGGAGGTCATACAACCTTTGAACGAGTCTATGGCAAGGATTATTTTATTCATGGTCATTTTTTTGTTCTAATGAATCTAAGATGATACAAATTTATTGAATTAACTTTGAATGTCAATGTATTTGACAGATTGTTTGTTTTGTCAATTTGATATTTTGGTGTGACTGAGATTGAAAAAAATCGTATTGATATTCAAGACTTATTAAAATAATAGATTCTGGGATGGTTTTAATTTGTTTGGATTAGTGAAAAAGATATCGTCTTGGTGATTTTCCCTTTCAAAATATAAGGATTGATGTTTGAAATATTACATTATGTTGGGTAATAATTTGGTTATATTTCTTTTTGTGTTGATGGGATTAATTCTCAAAATAGAGATTATAATGCATATATTCTGTATAGATATGAGATATCGC
>NZ_JADYTF010000006.1 GCF_021530995.1 Bacteroides caecigallinarum | reverse complement strand
ACTACATATTTCGCGAAACGGTGGGTGTAGCCGCAACTACCCGTGGCAAAGGGTATGCTCTCCTGACGGTCATAATCACAATCCTTGTTCTTGCACCTATAGCGTTGGACTTTCATACGGATTATCACCTTTTTACCGCCTATCGGAAGTCCTATAAAGTCACGGATGCGAAAACCGTTCTTGACCAATTGGCGATGCCCGCACTTCGGACACACTTTTTCACGCTCTTTGGATTCGATATGCAAGATTATTGTGTTATCTTTGTATTCCTCACGAGTACATTGGTGGGTGTATAGACCCCACGCATGATATAGAAAACTGCTGTTCATAATTGTACGTTTGCTTGTGCTTATTCAAATATACAATTTGTGCAGCGGTTTTCTTCTTTAATAAACTATCACGCGAAATGTCGGATGAACCTTTTTTTTTAAGTTCCTTCCTTGTCTCCTTAAGCTTAGCCTCTTTGGCTGCTTTCTGAGATTTGAGTTTGGCATTTTCTTTACGAAGACGTTTAACCTCTTCTTCCAGGGTTTCTTTATGGGATTTTGAATCTACTTTTTTCATTGCTTTTAGTTCTAAATTATTCAACTAAGATACTAAAAATCAATGAAATACACAAACTTTCAAAGAGCAATTTTGCTTATTAAAGCATTGAATTTAAGAGCATTGTATTAACAATAACGAGGGCGTTTTGTACTACGTTTTTAGGAACGTAGAACTGGACACCCTAGCAAAAAAACTTTATTAAGAAGCCATTCCTGCTCCCATTCTTTTCTTCCAAGTTGTCGGGAAATACTGATGTTATCAGTTACATAGACCATTGCTGAATCCACATTGTAAACATAAAACTCATCGTAGAACATCTTGTTAAGCCACAATCTTTCTTCTGGTTTTAGAGCTGAAGATTTCCTTTTCCTCAATTCCTCAATTCTGGCCTCTTTATCCACCACGTATTTATCACTACATGCCAATACTGAATCAAGCCTTAACAACAATTGTTCCAATTCAGAATTAATAGAATAGGTTTCCACCGAAACCAACAAAAAAAGCAACATCAAAATATTTCTCATCACTTGTTTTAAATCTTAAAAATTAGCAAACAACATAATTAGGCAATATTTAAATTCTATTTAAACACTGCTTAAACACTTTCTATTCAAACACTCATTCCTTGTCCCTAATCCTGCATCAAAGGCTTCAACACCTTTTCAGCGCAAAAATAACCTTCTTCATAAAGTTCCGTCAGTTTCTTTATATCCTTCTCTATTCTGTTTACCACAACTTTCTTTTCAGGACGGATTGCTATAATCTTTCCCTCATCTTCCATTCTTTCTATCATCTCCAACTGTTCGTTATAAACACGGCAACGATTACTCAAAAGAACTCGCAGACGAGGATATCTGGTATATATAAAATGAGGTACCTTTATGTCTCTCTCAGTCTTCCTATACCCACGATTACGGGTCAGGACTACAACATTCTTTTCATACCCCTGCTCTATGGCCCTCAATACCGGAATGGAATCTATAATACCGCCATCAAGCATAGGACGTCCATCCACATAGACTATCGGACAAACGTACGGCAAACTGCTTGAAGCCTTGGCTATACGCAACAGGCGTTCCTTGTCATGCTTCTCCTCTAGATAGCAGGCCCTTCCTGTCACACAATTAGTAGTAACCATCTCGAAACGGTTGGGGTTCTTCATATATGCATCATAATCATACGGAAGGATTTCTTCTGGAAAAAGTTCGTACAGAAGTTTCTGGTCTAAAATACTACGCTGATGAAAAAGATATTTAAAGCTTATATAGTTATACTTTTCAAGCATATCTATATTACTGTATTTGGCACGACCTCGCTGATGCGACATATACGAAAGTCCGTTGCAAGCACCGGCAGACACTCCTACCGCATAAGGGAATTCGATATTGTTATCCATCATAAAATCAAGCACGCCACAGGTAAATACACCACGCATGCCACCACCTTCAAGCACTAAGCCCATTTTACTAAAATCTACTTTCATAACATATTTCTTTTAAAACAGACACGCCAAATGCAAATATATGTTTTTTAAATACATTCAGATAGAAAATAAGACATTTTTTTCTTACTTTTGCAACATAAATATCATATTCTATAAATTACTGTATAATATTACTGTTATGTTTGAAACCTTAACATATCAAAAAAGACGCCAAGCCTTGAGGGAAAGAATGAGCAACGGTCTTATTCTTATTCTTGGGAATAATGAGGCTCCGGCAAACTATCCTGACAATACATACAAATTCAGACAGGACAGTTCGTTCCTATATTTTTTCGGACATTCTCACCCTGGATATGCCGGAGTTATTGACATAGACAATGACGAAGAATATTTCTTCGGAAATGATGTCGATATGGACGACATAATCTGGATGGGACCTCAACCAAGCATAAAAGAACTGGCTGAAAGAGTCGGTGTGAGCAAAAGTTTCCCATTCGACAAGCTGAAGGATGTAATCGGAAAAGCTCTGTCTCAGCGTAGAAAAGTTCATTTTCTGCCTCCATACCGTTATGACAACATGATGCTTTTGGAAGATCTGACAGGCATAAAGGCATCTATGGTAAAAAAACATGCTTCTGTAGAGTTGATTAAAGCTGTTGTATCATTAAGAGCGGTAAAAGAGCAATGCGAAATCGATGAAATAGACAAGGCATGCAACATCGGTTACGAAATGCACACCACAGCCATGCGCCTGTGTAAGCCTGGAGTATCGGAACAATATATTGCAGGTATTCTGGAAGGTATCGCCGCTTCATACGGCAGCATGACTTCATTCGCTACTATCCTCACTCAGAACGGACAGACACTGCATAACCACGACCACAGCCACATACTGCAGGAAGGAAGACTGATGCTTACAGATGCCGGGGCGGAGAATATAAACAACTATTGTTCCGACCACACACGTACAGTTCCTGTTGGAGGAAAATTCACTCAACGTCAGAAAGACATCTACAATATTGTTTACTCTTGCCACCAGAAGGCACTTGAACTGGCAAAACCGGGAATAACATATAAATCTGTACATATTGATGTCTGCAAGGTTCTGGCTCAGGGGCTTAAAGACCTTGGACTGATGAAGGGAGATGTAAACGAAGCCGTCGCAGCAGGAGCACACGCTCTGTTCATGCCTCACGGACTGGGACACATGATGGGGCTTGATGTTCACGACATGGAGGACCTTGGACAAATCTACGTGGGATATGATGATGAAGTTCGTCCTTCGGATCAGTTCGGACTGGCATCCTTGCGTATGGGACGCCGTCTGCAACCGGGATTTGTCATGACAGACGAACCTGGATGCTATTTCATTCCGGCACTGATTGACAAATGGAGAGCAGAAGGAATGCATACAGACTTCCTAAACTACGACATTATAGATAAATATAAAAATTTTGGCGGTATTCGTCTTGAAGACGATATACTTATTACTCCTGAAGGCTCAAGATTTACAGGAGAAAAACGTATTCCTATCAGAGTGGAAGACGTAGAGGAGATAATGAAGGATTAAATACTTAAAAACTCAAAATAGCATGAACAAATTTATCACACTGGCTGCACTTGGACTTTGTTTCAGCAGCATCAACGCTCAGGAAGCGAAAGAAGACAAAAAAGCTGAAGAAGGCTTTGTGTTTACAACAATCAAGGAAAACCCTATTACATCTATCAAGAACCAGAACCGTTCGAGCACTTGCTGGTCGTTCTCATCTGTAGCATTCTTCGAATCAGAATTGCTTCGTCAGGGTAAAGGAGAATTCGATCTTTCAGAAATGTTCATCGTACACCATACTATGGAAGAACGCGCTGTGAACTATGTGCGTTATCACGGCGATGCTTCATTCTCTCCTGGTGGTAGCTTTGAAGATATCGTAGCATGCTACAGACAGCATGGTCTTGTGCCACAGGATGCTATGCCTGGTATCATGTACGGCGACTCACTCCCAGTACACAACGAACTTGACGCAGTAGCAGGAGCATATGTTCAGGCTATCGGTAAAGGAAAATTCTCAAAACTTACTCCGGTATGGAAAGACGGACTACGTTCTATATATGATACATACCTTGGTGAATGTCCGAAAGAATTTACTTACAACGGCAAGACTTATACTCCAAGAACATTTGCTGATGAAGTTCTGAAACTGAACATGGACGATTATATCTCTTTGACTTCTTATACTCATCATCCTTTCTATACTCAGTTCAATGTAGAAGTACAGGATAACTGGCGTAACGCTCTTTCATACAACCTGCCTATCGAAGAGTTGATGGAAGTTATGGATAACGCTGTAAGAAAAGGATATACATTCGCATGGGGCTCTGACGTAAGCGAACAGGGATTCACTCGTGACGGTATCGCCGTATTCCCTGATGCATCTAAGGGTGCAGAACTTACAGGTTCAGACATGGCTCACTGGTTGGGTCTGAGCGCTGCTGACAAGCGTAAGGAACTTACAAGCAAACCTCTTCCTGAAGTAAATGTAACACAGGAAATGCGTCAGACAGCTTTCGACAACTGGGAAACTACTGACGACCACGGTATGCTTATCTACGGTTTGGCTAAAGACCAGAACGGAAAAGAATACTTCATGGTAAAGAACTCTTGGGGTGAAGCTGGAAAATACAAAGGTATATGGTATGCTTCAAAAGCATTCGTTGCTTACAAAACTATGAACATCCTTGTACACAAAGATGCAATCCCTTCAAAAATTGCCAAGAAATTAGGCCTGAAATAATCGTAATATAGACTGATTACAAATAATATGATGCCGGTTTAGTTAATTTTTATACTAAACCGGCATTTTTATTCTTTCTTTTTCCTAACTTTACAAATTGAATTGAACAGGCATACCAAGTAATGCCACACAAAAATACAGGAACATTATGTTCCACCCCATCATACTCAGGAAAAAAGAAAAAAAATAATATAATGAGATACAAATGGAATTATCAACCTCCTACTCTAGAGCAAAGAGAAGAAGCAAGAGCTTTGGCCAAGGAAATAGGGATTAGCCCTATTCTCTGCCACTTGTTGCGACAGAGGGGCATAAAAACAGCTGACGCGGTAAAGAAGTTTTTCCGACCGCAACTGCATGACCTGCATGACCCGTTCCTGATGAACGACATGGAGGCGGCTGTGAAAAGGCTCAACACGGCAATGGGCAGGAAAGAGCGCATCCTTATATATGGCGACTACGATGTTGACGGCACTACTGCCGTGGCATTGGTGTATAAGTTTCTTCAGCAATTCTACTCTAACATAGACTATTATATCCCAGACAGATACAACGAGGGATATGGAGTAACAACCAAGGGAGTGGATTATGCCTACGAAACAGGAGTAAAACTTGTGATTGTTCTCGACTGCGGAATAAAGGCTGTGGAGGAAATCGCTTACGCAAAAGAGAAAGGAATAGACTTCATTATCTGCGACCATCATGTGCCGGACGATGTTCTGCCGGATGCGGCCGCTATACTTAATCCCAAAAGAGCAGATTCAACCTACCCATACGAACACCTTTCAGGATGCGGTGTGGGCTTTAAGTTCATGCAAGCTTTTGCCATGAACAATGGAATAGAGTTTCACCAACTCACCCCATTGCTTGACCTGGTGGCAGTAAGCATAGCTTCGGACATAGTTCCTATCATGGGCGAAAACAGAATCCTGGCGTACCACGGACTAAGACAGCTGAACGCAAACCCATGCATGGGACTGAAAGCTATAATCGATGTATGCGGACTTACCGAAAAGGAAATAAACATGAGTGACATCGTGTTCAAGATTGGTCCGAGAATAAACGCTTCGGGAAGAATCCAGAAAGGTAAAGAGGCTGTTGACCTGCTCATAGAGAAGGACTATAAACAGGCGCACGAAAAAGGTAATCTCATCAACAGTTACAACGAACAGCGCAAGGACCTGGACAAGACTATGACAGAAGAGGCTAACAAGATTGTCGATTCTCTTGAAAACCTCTCAGAAAGAAGAAGTATAGTAATTTACAATGAGGAATGGCACAAAGGTGTGATAGGTATTGTAGCTTCAAGACTTACAGAAATTTACTATCGCCCTGCTGTGGTACTCACACGTACCGAAGGACTTGCCACAGGCTCGGCACGTTCGGTCTCCGGATTCGATGTTTATAGTGCGATAGAGCATTGCCGAGACCTGCTTGAGAACTTCGGCGGACATACATACGCTGCCGGACTGTCGATGAAGGTGGAAAATGTGGAAGAATTCACAAGACGATTTGAGGAATATGTGACAAACCATATTCTGCCGGAGCAGACAAGCGCGACAATAGATATTGACGCACAGCTTGATTTCCGCGACATCACTCCGAAATTCTTCTTCGACCTGAAGAAGTTCAACCCGTTCGGACCGGAAAACCATAAACCGGTATTCGCCACACTGAATGTGTACGATTACGGTACAAGCAAGGTTGTAGGACGCGAACAGGAACACATCAAGATGGAACTTGTAGATAACAAATCGAACAATGTGATGAACGGAATTGCTTTCGGACAAAGCTCGCAGGTGCGATATATCAAGACGAAGCAATCGTTCAACATCTGCTATACGATAGAAGAAAACTCACACAAGCGCGGTGATATTCAGTTACAGATAGAAGACATTAAGCCTAGCGGATTTTAAATGACAGACGAATACCGTAAAATACTTAAGGACTATTGGGGATATGACAATTTCCGCGGAATACAGGAGGATATTATCCGAAGCATAGGAAGCGGACGCGACACACTTGGACTGATGCCTACGGGAGGCGGAAAATCCATTACTTTCCAGGTTCCTGCCATGGCAAAAGACGGACTGTGCATTGTCATAACTCCACTGATAGCCTTGATGAAAGACCAGGTGAGAAACCTCCGTGACCGCGGAATCAAAGCCGTTGCCATATATTCCGGCATGACTCGCGAGGAGATTATCATAGCACTTGAGAACTGTATTTTCGGCAATTACAAATTTCTTTATATATCGCCTGAAAGACTTGACACGGAGATATTCCGCATCAAGCTCCGCAGCATGAAAGTCAGCATGATAACTGTTGACGAATCACACTGTATATCGCAGTGGGGCTACGATTTCCGCCCTGCATATCTCAAGATTTCAGAAATAAGAAACCTGCTGCCGGACGTTCCAGTTCTGGCACTGACAGCCACAGCCACTCCCGAAGTGGTTAATGACATACAGCAACGTCTTGCCTTCAAGGAAGAGAATGTGTTCCGCATGAGTTTCGAGCGCAAGAATCTTGCATACATTGTCCGCAGAACAGAAAGCAAGCAGGAGGAGCTTCTTCATATCCTAAAGCACGTTCAGGGTTCAGCCATAGTATATGCCCACAACCGCAAGCGCACAAAAGAATATGCCCAGTTGCTGAACGAGAAAGGTATAACGGCTACATTCTATCATGCAGGACTCAATAATGAAACGAAAGACCAGCGACAGAAATCGTGGGTGAAAGGAGAAACTCGAGTGATGGTTGCCACCAATGCGTTCGGTATGGGTATTGACAAGCCGGATGTAAGACTAGTGGTACACGTAGACATACCGGACTCTCCGGAGGCATATTTCCAGGAAGCCGGACGTGGAGGACGTGACGGTGAAAAAGCGTATGCTGTATTGCTTTATGCCAGAAGCGACAAAGCCACACTGAAGAAAAGAATATCAGACACATTCCCCGAGAAAGACTATATCCGCACAGTTTATGAGCATCTGAACTACTACTATCAGATGGCAATGGGCGACGGACTGGGTTGCACAAGAGAGTTCAATATCGATGAGTTCTGTCGCAACTTCAAGCACTTCCCTATCCAGGTAGATAGTGCCCTGAAAATACTTACCCGTGCGGGGTATCTGGAATACACTGACGAGCAGGACAACAATTCACGCCTTATGTTCACTCTAACGAAAGAGGAGCTTTACCGCATACATGAGACAAGCCCCGAAACCGAAAAACTGATAAACATCATACTCCGTTCATACACAGGAGTATTCACCGAATACGCCTATATAAACGAAGAGACTCTATCCATGCGTACCGGCATGACATGCCAGCAGGTGTATGACACACTGATCTCACTCACCCGCCGACACATTCTTCACTACATACCGGGCAAAAAGACTCCTTATATTATATATACGCGTGAAAGGCAGGAAGCTGACCGACTGATATTCACCAAAGAAGTGTATGAAGACAGAAAGGAAAGCTTCATCCGCCGCATTGAGGCAATGACGGAATATGCAGAATCAGATGACAAATGCCGAAGCCGTATGCTCTTGCTGTATTTTGGAGAAAAAAACGAACATAACTGCGGACAGTGCGACGTATGCCTTTCGTCACATTCATCAGGTATCAAGCAGGGAGTGTTCGACGAGATATCGAGAGTCATTGAAGAAACTCTTAAAGAAAAGGATATGACAACATCCGCACTTATGGAAAATCTGGAATCATACGACAGGGAGAATGTTACGAAAGTATTGTCATATCTACTTGCAGAAGAAATCATTCACCAGAAAAACGGCATACTTTCAGTGCCAAAATAATCATATCCAACATATTCTGGCTACAAAAAGTAAGAAAAACCAATTGAGTTATAAAATTTTGATTATATTTGCGCTTACAAACATATAAATCAAAACTTTTTTACCATGGATTACACAAATATCATCGGCGAAAAAATCAAATCGCTAAGAGACATCAAAGAAATCAGTATAGAAGAATTGGCTGAAAGCACAGGTTTGACAACAGACCAAATCACACGCATTGAAGAAAACATTGATATTCCATCACTCGCACCGCTTATCAAAATAGCACGTGCATTGGGAGTACGCCTGGGTACTTTCCTTGACGATCAGAATAGCGAATCCGGTCCTGTAGTATGCCGCAGAGGGGAAGCCGACGACACTATCAGCTTCTCAAACAATGCTACAGACGCACGACAGCACATGCACTATCACTCACTTTCGCGCAGCAAGACTGACCGCCACATGGAACCTTTCATCATTGATATCGATGAGAATAAGGAAACGGTGTTCAACCAGTCGGCTCATGAGGGAGAAGAATTCATTATGGTGCTGAAAGGTATGGTGGAAATCACATACGGAAAGAACACTTACGTTCTTGAAGAAGGCGACACAATTTATTACGACTCTATCGTGCCTCATCACGTTCATGCCTACGAAGGCCAGGCGGCACGTATTCTTGCAGTAATCTATACACCAATCTAATCAAAAGCCGGAAACCATGTTACAGTTATCAGAAAGAACACTTGGCGACTGGCTCGAACATTGGGCCGAAGTCACCCCCGACAAAGAATATATAGTCTATTCCGACCGCAACCTGCGCTTCACATGGAGCCAGTTCAACAAGCGCGTGGACAATATGGCTAAAGGTCTGCTCGCCATCGGAGTGAAAAAAGGAACTCACGTAGGTATATGGGCAGGAAATGTACCGGACTGGCTGACATTCCTGTATGCATGTGCCAAGATTGGTGCTGTGGCAGTCACAGTAAACACCAACTACAAACAGGCAGAGCTTGAATATCTGTGCCAGAACTCTGACATGCACACACTATGTATCGTAAACGGAGAGAAAGACAGCGATTTCGTCCAGATGACATACAATATGCTCCCTGAACTGAAAACATTCAGCCGCGGACATATGAAGAGCAAACGTTTCCCATGCATGCGTAATGTAGTTTACATCGGTCAGGAGAAATTCAGAGGAATGTATAACACTCCGGAAATTCTTCTTCTGGGAAACAACATAGATGATGAGGTTCTTGAAAACGCGAAAAAGCAGGTAAACTGTCACGACACCGTGAATATGCAATACACCTCTGGAACAACAGGTTTCCCGAAAGGAGTTATGTTGAGCCATTATAACATCACAAACAACGGCTTCCTGACAGGCGAACACATGAAGTTTACATCAGACGACAAACTGTGTGTGTGCGTACCGCTGTTTCACTGTTTTGGTGTAGTGCTTGCCACAATGAACTGCCTCACCCACGGATGTACACAAGTAATGCTGGAACGCTTCGACCCGCTGCTCGTCCTTGCATCAGTGCATAAAGAACGCTGTACGGCACTATACGGTGTACCGACAATGTTCATCGCCGAACTCCACCACCCTATGTTCGATATGTTCGACCTCAGCAGTCTGCGTACCGGTATCATGGCAGGCTCTCTATGTCCTGTGGAACTGATGCGTCAGGTTGAGGAAAAGATGTTCATGCGCGTCACCAGCGTTTACGGTCTGACAGAAGCATCGCCGGGTATGACACACACTCGCATAGACGACCCGTTTGAAGTGCGCTGTACAACAGTAGGACGTGATTTCGAATTCACCGAAGTGAAAGTTCTTGACCCGGAAACAGGCGAAGAATGTCCTGTAGGTGTTCAGGGAGAAATGTGTAACCGCGGATATAATACCATGCAGGGTTACTACAAGAACCCTGAAGCTACAGCTGAAGTCATCGACAAGAATGGTTTCCTTCATTCTGGCGACCTTGGTGTGAAAGACGAAAACGGCAACTACCGCATAACAGGGCGTATCAAAGATATGATTATCCGTGGAGGTGAGAATATCTATCCGCGCGAAATCGAAGAATTCCTCTATCAGATGCCCGGCATAAAGGACGTGCAGGTAGCTGGAATACCGTCGAAGAAGTATGGCGAGGCAGTAGGCGCATTCATCATCCTGCACGAAGGATGCGAAATGAACGAATTCGACGTTCGCGAATTCTGTCAGGGCAAGATTGCAAGATACAAAATACCGAAATATATCTTCTTCGTAGATGGTTTCCCTCTGACAGGAAGCGGAAAGATTCAGAAATTCAAGCTGAAAGATATAGGTTTGGAACTCTGCAAACAGAAAGGTATAGAAATAATCTGACATTATACATTATTATATAGTATATGGAGCCACGGTGGCATAGTTACCACAGTGGCTCCATTTTTTGTTTCTACCGAAACAATAGCTCGTTCTTCCCCATAAAAAGATGTTTTCGTGCTGATTTTTTCTATAAACACAGATTATATATATATAAATATAGATTGAGTATTTATAAATATAACTTGTATTTATAAAAACACAGATTACATTTATAGATAATATGGCGAAAAAAAACAATTAATATCAGTACAAGACAATCTTTCCCTTATATAAAAATGATGTACAGATTAACTTACCTGAAAAGAATCGTGACAAAAATAAAGATTTGTCAGTATGGTGAACAGCTCTTTCAGCCAAAATGTCAGTTTTTGTCCGCGCCAAAACATTTTTATGCCGTGGCACACGATTTGTTTATAGTACAGCGTAACGCAAAAGTTACAGAAATAACTTAATTAGATAATAATAAAAAACAGATAAAATTATGGGAAAGATTATTGGTATTGACTTAGGTACAACAAACTCATGTGTAGCAGTGTTCGAAGGTAACGAACCAGTTGTAATCGCTAACAGCGAAGGTAAACGTACTACTCCATCAGTAGTAGGTTTCGTTGACGGCGGCGAACGTAAGATCGGTGACCCTGCAAAACGTCAGGCTATCACAAACCCAACTCGTACAGTTTACTCAATCAAACGTTTCATGGGTGAAACTTACGATCAGGTATCAAAAGAAGTTGAACGTGTTCCATATAAAGTAGTTCGTGGCGAAAACAACACTCCACGTGTTGACATCGACGGACGTCTTTACACTCCACAGGAAATCTCAGCTATGATTCTTCAGAAAATGAAGAAGACTGCAGAAGACTACCTTGGACAGGAAGTTACAGAAGCTGTCATCACAGTTCCGGCATACTTCTCAGACTCACAGCGTCAGGCTACAAAAGAAGCCGGCCAGATTGCAGGTCTTGATGTAAAACGTATCGTAAACGAACCGACAGCAGCAGCACTTGCATACGGTGTTGACAAATCAAACAAGGACATGAAGGTTGCAGTGTTCGACCTTGGTGGTGGTACATTCGATATCTCAATCCTTGAATTCGGTGGCGGTGTGTTCGAAGTACTTTCTACAAACGGTGATACTCACCTTGGTGGTGATGACTTCGACCAGGTAATCATCGATTGGTTGGTTCAGGAATTCAAGAACGACGAAGGTGCTGACTTGACTCAGGACCCAATGGCAATGCAGCGTCTGAAAGAAGCGGCAGAAAAGGCAAAAATCGAATTGTCATCTTCTACTTCTACAGAAATCAACTTGCCTTACATCATGCCAGTAGCAGGTGTTCCAAAGCACTTGGTTAAGACTTTGACTCGTTCTAAGTTCGAACAGTTGGCACACAACTTGATTCAGGCTTGTCTTGAACCATGTAAGAAAGCTATGAGCGATGCAGGTTTGAGCAACTCAGATATCGACGAGGTTATCCTTGTAGGTGGTTCTTCACGTATCCCAGCAGTTCAGAAACTTGTAGAAGACTTCTTCGGTAAAGTTCCTTCTAAGGGTGTTAATCCAGACGAAGTAGTTGCAGTAGGTGCAGCAGTTCAGGGTGCCGTATTGACAGACGAAATCAAGGGTGTTGTTCTTCTTGACGTAACTCCATTGTCAATGGGTATCGAAACAATGGGTGGAGTGATGACAAAACTTATCGACGCCAACACTACTATCCCTTGCAAGAAGAGCGAAGTGTTCTCCACAGCAGCCGACAACCAGACAGAAGTTACAATCCACGTACTTCAGGGTGAACGTCCTATGGCAGCACAGAACAAATCAATCGGTCAGTTCAACTTGACAGGTATCGCTCCTGCTCGTCGTGGTGTTCCTCAGATTGAAGTAACATTCGATATCGACGCTAACGGTATATTGAAAGTATCTGCTAAGGATAAGGCTACAGGTAAGGAACAGGCTATCCGTATCGAAGCTTCATCTGGTTTGAGCAAGGAAGAAATCGACCGCATGAAGGCTGAAGCTGAAGCAAATGCAGAAGCAGACAAGAAAGAAAAAGAACGTATCGACAAATTGAACCAGGCTGACAGCTTGATCTTCTCTACAGAAAATCAGTTGAAAGATCTTGGCGACAAGCTTCCGGCAGACAAGAAAGCTCCTATCGAAGCTGCTCTTCAGAAACTGAAAGACGCTCACAAGGCACAGGATTTGGCTGGTATTGACGCTGCAAGCGCAGAACTCCAGTCAGCTTTCCAGGCAGCAAGCGCTGAAATGTATGCTCAGTCAGGCGCACAGGGCGGTGCTCAGGCAGGTCCTAACGCAGGTCAGACAAACAATGGTGGCGCTAATGACAAGAGCGACGTCCAGGACGCTGATTTCGAGGAAGTTAAGTAAACTATAGACAGATTAATATTAATTATCATAAATAAAGGTGTGAAACTCAAGCGGTTTCACACCTTTTTTATTTTTCTTTACTTTTTGTTTGTTTGTTTATTGGCTTTTTAATGGAATAATTGTACCATATTTGTATCGCAACAAATTAGTAGATAATGTAAAATAAATAATTAAATACCATTTAAAGAAACAATCACCCCATTGTAAACACCAAATGGTCATCAGTACTCTCCTGCTCATTATAACAGAATCCTTCCCATTCAAACGATTTAATCTGTTCAGGATCCTCTATTCGTTTTTTCAGAAGAAAGCGGGTCATCTCACCACGACACATTTTGGCATATATTACAACTGTCGATAACTTGCCGTTTTTATATACTTGAAAATCCGGAGTTACAACCTTAACTTCGCTGCATACTCGCTTCCAATCAAAAAGATCTTTCATCTCATTGCTGGCAAGATTTACTAGAATACCACCTTGATTCTTTATTTCATCGATAAAAAAATCTGTCAATATCGGTTTCCAAAAATCAAACATATTAACACCACTCCTTTCCGGCAATTTTACATCTCCCTCAAGACGATAATTCTTTATAATATCTAACGGACGTAATAAACCATAAAGAAATGAAGTAATCAACAAATGATCCTGGGCATACTTAAAATCATCTTCAGAAAAATCATTTACGGAAAGATGTTTGAAGACCATACCGGTATAAGACAAAATGGCAGGCAATCCTATATTGTCTTCAGAAAAAAAATTCTGAAATCTGAAATAGTTCTCTGCTGCCAGTTTTGAATTTACCCTCAACATTTTGGCTATCTCGCTGCTATTGAATTGTGATAAACATCTTATATTACATGCAGCTTCATTATAAAATCTAGGAATAGTAGTAAAAGGTATCTGCTTTTTACTGCGTGCTGTCATTGTTTTTGCACAGGATATATAAATCATCATAGGATAAAAATGTTTTTTGTTTTCTCTAGTTGCAAAAATACATTTAAGTTCAGTCTTTTATTAAAAGATAGTATTTTTTTATTCTTAAAATTCAAAATATTATTTCATTATAAGAACTTATTTATTACTATTACACAATATTTTAAATACCACATACTATATTTACTGTCCAAAAGTGTAAAAACAACACTTTAATGTTGTCAAACATATTCAAACAGGAACAACTTAAGAAAATAAGTGTTACTTTTACACCGTAAAAAGAAAACACCATAAAAATATATATAATGAGAAACATGAAGAAATCATTTTTAAGCGTTGGTGCTGCTGTAGTTTTATTAAGCGGATGCGCATCACAAGAGAAAAAGGTTGAACTTACATTGTCAGGACTTAATCCTGCTAATTTTGAGACAACGATTGACGGCAGTAAGAAAACAGGTCTTTACAAACTTACCAACAAAAATGGAATGGAGGTTTGTGTTACAAACTTCGGAGGTAGAATAGTTTCCGTTATGGTACCGGACAAAAACGGTAATATGACAGATGTAGTTCTCGGATTCGACAATATTAATGACTATCAGAACATACCAAGCGATTTCGGAGCAAGCATAGGAAGATATGCAAACCGTATCAACAAAGGTAAAATCAATATCGACGGACAGGAGATACAGTTGCCGACAAACAATTTCGGACACTGTCTGCACGGCGGACCTACAGGATGGCAGTATCAGGTATATGAAGCCAACCAGACTAACGACAGCACTATCGTTCTTACTATGAAGTCAGCCGACGGCGACAACAATTTCCCTGGAAATGTCACTGCAAACGTTACTTATACATTGACTCCAGACAATGCAATTGACATAAAATATGATGCCACTACTGATAAGACTACAATTATTAATATGACAAACCATTCATATTTCAATCTTAGCGGTGACATGTCTAAACCGGCTACAGACCATATCCTATATGTAGCTTCGGATAGCATAACTCCAGTAGATAGCACTTATATGACTACAGGAGAAATTATGGCCGTTAAAGACACTCCTTTCGACTTCAACACGCCTAAAACAATTGCTCCGGACGTAACAGCTTTTGACAATGAGCAAGTTAAGTTCGGAAATGGTTTCGACCACAACTGGGTCTTGTCTACCAAAGGTGACGATACAAAGGTTGCAGCCAAACTTACAAGCCCAACAAGCGGCATAACACTTGAAGTTTATACCAACGAACCGGGAATACAGGTATATACAGGAAACTTCCTGACTGGAGAAGTAAAAGGAAAACACGGTGTAGCATATCCACAGCGTGCTTCTGTATGTCTTGAATCACAACATTATCCTGACAGTCCTAACAAGACTCAATGGCCTTCAGTAATCCTCAAACCAGGAGAAAAATACTACAGCCACTGCATTTTCAAATTCGGAGTTGAAAAATAACATATAGTATAATATCATAAAAACACTTTTATCATGAATTGGAGTTCAAAAGAATTTATTTGGTTGGACTGGGCTGTTCTGGTCATAGGTATTTTAGGAGTAGCATGGGCTGTTTGGCGTGCAGTACGTAAGGACAAGCTTGCAATGCAGGGAGCCGACAGTCAGGATTATTTGTTTGGAAAAGGTGAACCATGGTACGTTATCGGTGCTGCAATCTTTGCAGCCAACATCGGTTCAGAACACTTAGTAGGACTTGCAGGTACAGGAGCAAAAGACGGTGTAGGTATGGCACACTGGGAAATGCAGGGTTGGATGATTCTTATTTTGGGATGGTTGTTTGTTCCATTCTATCAGTTATTGAACAACAAAATGGGCAAGATTATCACTATGCCTGACTTCCTGAAATACCGTTATACTCAGAGAACAGGTTCATGGTTGAGTATCATCACATTGATTGCATATATTCTTACAAAAGTCAGCGTTACAGCTTTCACAGGCGGTATCTTCTTCGAATATCTGCTCGGCCTTCCTTTCTGGTGGGGAGCTTTGGGACTGATTGCCATTACTGCCGTATTTACAGTATTGGGAGGCATGAAAGGAGTTATGACAATGTCTGCTATTCAGACACCTATCCTTATCATAGGCTCGTTCCTTGTACTATTCTTAGGATTATCTGCACTTGGACATGGAAGCATTGTAGATGGATGGAGCAACATGATGGACTATGCACGTTCTGCTCACGACGGTTACGGAATCAACCACATGTTCCACTGGGACGAAGGCGATCCTATGTATCCTAAATTCCCCGGATTTGCAGTATTCATCGGAGCATCTATCATCGGTTTCTGGTACTGGTGTACAGACCAACATATCGTTCAGCGTGTTCTTGGACAGCAGAAAGGTGAATCGGACGATGTAGTTATGAAACGTGCACGCCGCGGTACAATCGCTGCAGGTTACTTCAAACTGCTTCCTGTATTCATGTTCCTTATCCCTGGTATGGTAGCTGTGGCATTGGCACAGGACCCTAATAGCGGTATCGTAATGGACCTTAACAACCAGCACGACACAGACGGTGCATTTGCCATGATGGTGAAGAACATCCTTCCTGCAGGTGTGAAAGGTCTGGTAACAATCGGTTTCATCTGTGCATTGGTTACTTCACTTGCAGCATTCTTCAACAGCTGTGCGACACTGTTTACAGAAGACTTCTACAAACCTATGCGTCAGGGTAAGAGCGAAGCACACTATGTATTCGTTGGTCGTGTAGCTACAGTGGTAGTAGTTATCCTCGGTTTGCTCTGGCTGCCTATCATGATGAACATGGACAACCTATACAGCTATCTGCAGGACATCCAGTCTCTGTTGGCTCCAGCCATGGTAGCAGTGTTCACATTGGGTATCTTTTCTAAGAGAATCACTCCAAAGGCTGGTGAATGGGGTCTTATCGGCGGTTTCATTATTGGTATGGTAAGACTAGTTACAAACGTAATAACAAAGAGTGGTACAGCAACTATGGAAGGAGCATTTTGGGATGCAACAGCATGGTTCTGGCAGACTAACTGGTTGATTTTCGAAATATGGTTGCTTGTTTTCCTTATGATAATGATGGCCGTAGTGTCTTGCTTCACTCCTAAACCAACTGCACAACAGATTGAAGCAATCACATTCACCGGCAGCTATAAGGAACTTATCAGAAAGAGCTGGAACAAGTGGGACGTAATAGCTACACTTGGTGTTGTGGTTCTCTGCGGATTATTCTACGCATATTTCTGGTAAAAACTATAAATATTGTTCTACATTTGCAACCGAATAAATGTAGAACAATATAAAATCTGTATTTACATGACAGCTTATTACAAACATAATCCAAAATTCTATGTCGGCATTGACTGTATCATATTCGGTTTCGACAAAGGCGAACTGAATCTCCTCCTTCTAAAGAGAAATTTTGAGCCGGCTAAAGGGAAATGGTCTCTTATGGGAGGATTTATACAGGAAAACGAAAGTGCAGATGATGCAGCTAAACGAGTATTGAGCGAACTGACAGGACTGGAAGATGTCTATATGGAACAGATTGGCGCATTTGGTGCCGTAGAAAGAGATCCGGGAGAACGTGTTATATCATTAGCATACTATGCATTGATAAATATAAATGAATATGACCGTGAGCTGGTTCAACAGCATAATGCACACTGGATAAATATAAACGAAGTACCTGAACTGATTTTCGACCATTCTGAGATGGTGAAAAAAGCCAGGAAAATGATGAAAGAAAAATCTTCGCACAAGCCTATAGGTTTCAATCTTCTTCCGGAACTATTCACACTGACACAACTGCAAAACCTGTACGAAGCTATCTACGGAGAAACAATGGACAAAAGAAATTTCCGTAAGCGTATAGCAGAAATGGATTTTATAGAACAAACAGACAAAATAGACAAGACTGGATCAAAAAGAGGTGCACGTCTTTACAAATTCAACGACAAGGCATACGAAAAAGATCCTAAATTCAAGATTTAAACAATAAAAGACTCAGATATATGTTAGAAGCATTAAAAGAAAAAGTATTCCATGCTAACCTGGATTTGGTGAAACATGGACTTGTAATTTTCACTTGGGGTAACGTTTCGGCAATAGACCGCGAAACCGGACTTGTAGTGATAAAGCCAAGCGGAGTATCATATGATGAGATGAAAGTAGACGATATGGTGGTAGTAGACCTTGAAGGCAATGTAGTGGAAGGTTCACTTCGTCCATCAAGCGACACTCCTACCCATCTGGTACTTTACAAGGCATTCCCTGAAATCGGCGGTGTGGTTCACACTCACTCAACTTATGCCACTGCATGGGCCCAGGCAGGACTTGATATTCCAAATATAGGAACAACTCATGCCGACTATTTCCACGAAGCTATTCCTTGTACAGCCGATATGACTGAGGCTGAAGTAAAAGGAGAATACGAAAAGGAAACAGGAAACGTAATAGTTAAGCGTTTCGAAGGTATGAACCCGGTACACACTCCGGGAGTATTAGTGAAAAATCATGGTCCTTTCTCATGGGGTAAGGATGCCAATGATGCGGTACACAATGCTGTTGTTATGGAACAAGTTGCAAAGATGGCAAGCATTGCTTACGCTGCAAATCCTAATCTTACAATGAATCCTCTGCTGGTAGAAAAACATTTCAACCGCAAGCACGGTCCTAACGCTTATTACGGACAGAAAAAGTAAAAACAACAGAAATTAATAAATACTGAAATAAACAAATTATTACCTTTTAATAAAATCAAAAATTATGAACGCATTCAATCAGTATGAAGTATGGTTCGTAACCGGAGCTCAGCTCCTTTACGGAGGCGACGCAGTAATAGCAGTCGACGCACACAGTAACGAAATGGTAGCAGGTCTTAACGAAAGTGGAAAACTTCCTGTTAAGGTTGTATATAAAGGCACTGCAAACTCTTCTAAAGAAGTGGAAGCAGTATTCAAGGCAGCAAACAATGATGAAAAATGTGTAGGTGTAATCACATGGATGCACACATTCTCTCCTGCTAAAATGTGGATTCACGGTTTGCAGCAGTTGAAGAAACCTTTGCTGCACCTTCACACTCAGTTCAACAAGGAAATTCCTTGGGATACTATGGATATGGATTTCATGAACTTGAATCAGAGTGCACACGGCGACCGCGAATTCGGTCATATCTGCACTCGTATGCGTGTACGCCGCAAAGTGGTTGTAGGTTACTGGAAAGACGAAGAAACTCTCAGCAAGATTGCTGTATGGATGAGAGTATGTGCTGCATGGGCTGACTCACAGGATATGCTTATCTTGCGTTTCGGCGACCAAATGAACAATGTAGCCGTAACAGACGGTGACAAAGTAGAAGCTGAACAGCGCATGGGTTACCACGTAGATTACTGCCCGGTAAGCGAACTGATGGAATACCACAAGAATATCAAGGACGAAGAAGTTGAAGCTTTGGTTAAAACTTACTTCAGCGAATACGACCACGATGCTGAACTTGAAGACAAATCTACAGAAGCATATCAGAAAGTATGGAACGCAGCTAAGGCTGAACTTGCTCTTCGCGCTATCTTGAAAGCTAAAGGTGCAAAAGGTTTCACTACAAACTTCGATGACCTCGGACAGACAGACGGCAGCTACTTCGACCAGATTCCTGGACTTGCATCACAGCGTCTGATGGCAGAAGGTTATGGATTTGGTGCTGAAGGTGACTGGAAATCTGCAGCTCTCTACCGTACAGTATGGGTAATGAACCAGGGACTCGCAAACGGTTGCTCATTCCTTGAAGACTATACATTGAACTTCGACGGAAAGAACAGTTCAATTCTTCAGGCACACATGTTGGAAGTTTGTCCACTGATCGCTGCCAAGAAACCTCGTCTGGAAGTTCACTTCCTCGGTATCGGTGTACGCAAGAGCCAGACTGCACGCCTTGTATTTACTTCTAAAGTTGGTACTGGATGTACAGCTACAGTTGTTGACCTCGGAAACCGTTTCCGCCTCATTGTAAACGATGTAGAATGTATCGAACCAAAACCATTGCCAAAACTTCCTGTAGCTTCTGCTTTGTGGAAACCTATGCCTAACTTCGAAGTAGGTGCAGGCGCATGGATTCTTGCAGGTGGTACTCACCACTCTTGCTTCTCATACGATCTGACAGCTGAATACTGGGAAGACTATGCAGAAATCGCTGGCATCGAAATGGTTCATATCAACAAAGACACTACAATCAGCGAATTCAAGAAAGAACTCCGTATGAACGAAGTTTACTACATGCTGAACAAAGCTCTTTGCTAATAAACAAGTCATAATATAAATTAAAAGTGCTCGGCGAGCAATCGTTCGCAGCACTTTTAATTTTTTAAAACTTAAGAGTTCAAAAACTTAGAAACTCGTAAACTTAAAAACTTAAAATCTATGAGTCTTAATGCTAAATCTACAATAGAAAACGGTAAAGCCATATTGGGTATCGAATTTGGTTCAACAAGAATCAAGGCCGTTCTGATTGACGAAGAAAACAAACCTATTGCACAAGGTAGCCACACATGGGAAAACCAGCTGGAAAACGGCTTGTGGACATATAGTATCGATGCTATCTGGAACGGAGTACAGGATTGCTACTCTGACCTTAGAGCCAATGTAAAAAAAGAATACGGAATTGAAATCGAAAACCTGGCTGCAATTGGTGTCAGCGCCATGATGCACGGATATATGGCTTTCAACGACAAAGAAGAAATCCTCGTTCCGTTCCGTACCTGGAGAAATACAAATACTGGCAAAGCTGCCGCTGAATTGTCCGAACTTTTTGTATATAACATCCCTCTGAGATGGAGTATCTCACATCTGTACCAGGCTATCCTGAACAAGGAAGAACACGTAAAAGACATCACATTCCTTACAACACTGGCAGGATACGTTCACTGGCAAATCACTGGAGAAAAGGTTTTGGGTATAGGTGATGCTTCAGGTATGCTGCCTATCGACCCTGAGACTAAGAACTATTCAGCCGAAATGGTTAAGAAATTCAATAACCTTATCAAGCCATACGGATTTAGCTGGACACTCGAGGATATCCTTCCAAAAGTTCTGCTTGCTGGCGAAAACGCAGGTTGCCTGACAGAAAAGGGAGCCAAGAAACTTGACGTTTCCGGACATCTGAAAGCAGGGGTTCCTGTATGTCCTCCTGAAGGTGATGCCGGAACAGGTATGGTGGCAACAAATGCTGTAAAACAGCGTACAGGTAATGTATCTGCAGGTACCTCTTCATTCTCAATGATTGTACTGGAAAAAGATTTGTCTAAGCCATACGAAATGATTGATATGGTTACTACCCCTGACGGTAGCCTTGTGGCTATGGTACACTGCAACAACTGTACTTCCGACCTTAACGCATGGGTAAACATATTCAAGGAATATCAGGAACTGATGGGTATGCCTGTAGATATGGATGAAATATTCGGAAAACTTTACAATAATGCACTTACCGGTGATGCCGACTGCGGCGGACTTATCTCATACAACTACTTTTCTGGCGAACCTGTAACAGGTCTTGAAGAAGGACGCCCACTGTTCGTTCGTAATGCAAGCGATAAATTCAATCTTGCAAACTTTATGCGTGCACATTTGTATGCCTCAGTTGGAGTTTTGAAAATAGGTAACGACATCCTATTCAACGAAGAGAAAATCAAGGTAGACAGAATTACAGGACACGGAGGTTTGTTCAGAACTAAAGGTGTAGGACAGAGAGTTCTGGCTGCTGCCATCAACTCACCTATATCAGTAATGGAAACTGCAGGTGAAGGCGGTGCATGGGGAATTGCACTACTCGGCTCATATTTGGTAAACAATGACAAGAATCTGTCGCTTGCCGACTTCCTGGATGAAAAGGTATTTGCCGGAAATACAGGTACAGAAGTATCTCCTACGGCAGAAGATGTAGCCGGATTCAACAAATACATAGAAAACTACAAGGCTTGTATCCCTGTGGAAGAGGCTGCTGTAAAATACAAAAAGTAAAGAGTATTTTTGACAATAAGTATACATGAAACAGCCTGAATATCTGATAATTCTATCAAATTAATGATAAAAAAAACCTTTTATTCAGGTTGTGATTTACATATAAATGTTATATTTTTGCTCAAAAATTCAGAAAACGTAAGAAAACGAATAGAAACATTCAACAAAATAATCAATTAATATGAACAGCAAACAAGTAATGAACCATGCTGCCGACAACATCCGTATTCTGGCAGCTTCAATGGTAGAAAAAGCTAAGTCAGGACACCCAGGTGGTGCTATGGGTGGTGCAGACTTTATCAATGTTCTGTATTCAGAATATCTGCAGTATGACCCTAAAAATCCTAAATGGGAAGGAAGAGACCGTTTCTTCCTCGATCCGGGACACATGTCTCCTATGTTGTATTCTCAATTAGCTTTAGCCGGAAAATTCACTATCGACGAATTGAAACAGCTTCGTCAGTGGGGCTCTCCTACTCCAGGACACCCTGAAGTGGACGTAGAACGTGGTATTGAAAACACATCCGGACCACTTGGACAAGGACATACTTTTGCTGTGGGTGCTGCTATTGCTGCAAAATTCCTTGCTGCACGTACAGGTAACCCTACTTTCGCTAAAGAAACTATCTACGCATACATCTCTGACGGTGGTATCCAGGAAGAAATCTCTCAGGGTAGCGGACGTATAGCAGGTCATCTGGGACTTGATAACCTTATCATGTTCTACGACTCAAACGACATCCAGCTTTCTACTGAAACTAAAGATGTAATGACTGAAGACACTGCCATGAAATACCGTGCATGGGGATGGAATGTTTTGGAAATCAACGGTAATGACTGCGACGAAATCCGCAAGGCTCTTGACGCTGCTAAAGCTGAGACAAAACGCCCAACTCTTATCATCGGTAAATGTATCATGGGTAAGGGTGCACGTAAAGACGACAACTCTTCTTACGAACGCAACTGCAAGACTCACGGTGCTCCTCTTGGTGGTGATGCTTACAAGAATACAATGATCAACTTGGGTGCTGATCCTGAAAACCCATTCGTAATCTTCGACGATGTGAAAGAACTTTACGCAAAACGCGCACAGGAACTTGAAACTATCGTTGCTGCAAGATACGAAGAAGAAAAAGCATGGGCTGCTGCAAATCCTGAAAAAGCCGCTCAGTTGAAAGACTGGTTCAGCGGTGTTGCTCCTAAAGTTGATTGGGCAGGAATCCAGCAGAAAGCTAACGATGCTACTCGTAACGCATCTGCAACTGTTCTTGGTGCTCTTGCTGAACAGGTTCCTAATATGATCTGTTCTTCTGCCGACCTTTCTAACTCAGACAAGACTGACGGTTTCTTGAAGAAAACTCACTCGTTCCAGCCAGGCGACTTCACTGGAGCATTCTTCCAGGCAGGTGTTGCCGAGCTTACTATGGCTTGCTGCTGTATTGGTATGGCTCTTCACGGTGGTGTAATCGCTGCTTGCGGTACATTCTTCGTATTCTCAGACTATATGAAACCAGCTGTACGTATGGCCGCTTTGATGCAGTTGCCTGTTAAGTTCATCTGGACTCACGACGCATTCCGCGTAGGTGAAGACGGTCCTACTCACGAACCGGTAGAACAGGAAGCACAGATCCGCTTGATGGAAAAACTGAAAAATCACCACGGAAAGAACTCTATGCTTGTTCTTCGTCCTGCTGACGCTAAAGAAACTACTGAAGCATGGAAGCTTGCAATGGAAAACATCGACACTCCATCTGCATTGATTCTTTCTCGTCAGAACATCACAGACCTTCCAGAAGGTACTAAATATGCTGAAGCTGCAAAGGGTGGTTACATCGTAACTGACTCAGAAGGTACTCCAGACGTTATCATGGTTGCTTCAGGTTCTGAAGTTTCTACATTGGTTGCAGGTGCTGAACTTTTGCACAAAGATGGTATCAAGACTCGTATCGTTTCTGTTCCATCTGAAGGTTTGTTCCGTAGCCAGAGTAAGGAATATCAGGAAAGTGTAATCCCAACAGGTGCTAAAGTGTTCGGACTTACAGCAGGTCTTCCTGTAAACCTCGAAGGACTTGTAGGTCCTAACGGAAAGGTTTGGGGTCTTGAATCATTCGGTTTCTCTGCACCATACAAAGTATTGGACGAAAAACTGGGATTCACAGCAGAAAATGTATATAACCAAGTAAAAGCAATGTTATAATGAAAATAGTAGGACTCGCATCCGATCATGCAGGATTTGAACTGAAACAGTATGTTAAGCAGTGGTTGGAAGCAAAAGGATTAGAATACAAAGATTTTGGAACTTACTCTACTGAAAGTTGCGATTATCCTGACTTCGCACACCCATTGGCAGAAGCTGTAGAAGCCGGCGAATGTTACCCAGGTATTGCCATCTGTGGTAGTGGTCAAGGTATCGGTATAACTCTTAACAAGCATCAGGGAATACGCGCAGCACTTTGCTGGATTCCTGAAATAGCCAAACTGTCACGCCAGCATAATAATGCAAACGTACTTGTTATGCCAGGCAGATTTATCGATACTGATATGGCAGACAAGATAATGACCGAATTCTTCAATACTGAATTTGAAGGCGGACGTCATCAGAACAGAATAGATAAGATTCCAGTAAAATAATCCTTGTCTTATGACATATTTAAAGTAGGAAGGAAGCTCGTACGAAGCTTTCTTCCTACTTTTTTTATTTCTGCATATCATCTTCCTGCATTATAAATAGGAAAATCTTATCTTTGCAAAAAATTATACCATAGATAATGGCTACTACACAGAAAAGACCCGCACGAACAACAAAGGTAAGCAAAGAAAAGCTTACGGATGAATACGGACACCTTCAGCCTCAAGCTCCGGAACTGGAGAAGGCTGTGCTTGGTGCACTGATGATTGAAAAGGATGCATATTCGCTTGTTAGTGAAATTCTTAAACCGGAATCTTTCTACGAGCACAGACATCAGCTGATATATGCCGCCATAACAGACCTGGCTATACAGCAGAAACCTATCGACTTGCTTACAGTGACAGAACACCTGCGCTTCAGGGGACACCTTGATGAAGTGGGAGGTCCGTTCTATATCACCCAGTTGAGCGGTATGATGGCATCGTCGGCACATATCGAATACCACGCACGCATCATCGCACAGAAATTCCTGGCCAGAGAGCTTATCACTTTCACCAGCAACATCCAGAAAAAGGCTTTCGACGAGACTGAAGACGTGGATGACATAATGCAGGAAGCCGAAGGACGTCTGTTCGAAATCTCGCAGCAGAACATGAAGAAAGACTATACGCAGATCAATCCTGTGATACAGGAAGCGTATGAGATGCTTCGAACTGCTGCCGCCCGTACCGACGGTTTGAGTGGTCTTGCAAGCGGTTTCCATAAACTTGACAAGATGACTTCCGGATGGCAGAACTCCGACCTTATAATCATTGCCGCACGTCCTGCGATGGGTAAGACCGCGTTTGTGCTTTCTATGGCCAAGAACATAGCCGTAAATAATAAGGTGCCGGTAGCATTATTCTCGCTTGAAATGAGCAACGTCCAGTTGGTCAACCGTTTGATTGTAAACGTGTGTGAGATACCGGGCGAGAAGATCAAGAGCGGACAGCTTGCCCCATACGAATGGGGGCAGTTGGACTATAAGATTAAGGAACTGTATGATGCTCCTCTCTATGTGGACGATACCCCTTCGTTGTCAGTATTCGAACTAAGAACAAAAGCGCGTCGTCTGGTAAGAGAGCATGATGTGAAAATAATCATCATCGACTACTTGCAGCTGATGAATGCCAGCGGTATGTCGTTCGGTAGCCGTCAGGAAGAAGTCAGCACCATATCACGTTCGCTCAAAGGTCTTGCCAAGGAATTAAATATTCCTATCATAGCGTTGAGTCAGTTGAACCGTGGTGTGGAAAACCGTGAGGGTGTAGATGGCAAGCGTCCGCAGTTAAGCGACCTCCGTGAATCCGGAGCCATCGAGCAGGATGCCGATATGGTTTGCTTCATCCACCGTCCTGAATACTACAAGATATATACCGACGAAAAGGGTAATGACCTACACGGTATGGCCGAAATCATTATTGCAAAGCATCGTAACGGTGCCGTGGGCGACGTGCTTCTGCGATTCCGCGGCGAATTTGCACGATTCCAAAATCCGGAAGACGAAATGATTGTACCATTGCCTACCGAAGAGAATGCGACACCGGTCATACGTTCGAAGATGAACAAAGGAAATGGCTCCATACCTCCCCCACCGGCAGATATGGCTCCAGTGCAGGATGGAAATCCGTTTGGCGGACCATTGCCTGACGTACCGTTCTGATTTCGCAAAAAAACTTTTACGCAGTCTTGTAAACCAAATATTTATATTAACTTTGCGCATCATTCATAAAAATACATAAAACTATCTATATATGAATATTTCTTATAACTGGCTGAAAGAATATGTCAATTTCGATTTGACTCCAGATGAAGTAGCAGCCGCACTTACCTCAATCGGTCTCGAAACCGGAGGCGTAGAGGAAGTTCAGACTATAAAAGGAGGTCTCGAAGGACTTGTAGTAGGTGAAGTCCTGACTTGCGAACCTCATCCAAACTCAGACCACATGCACGTCACTACCGTAAACTTGGGACAGGGAGAGCCTGTACAGATAGTTTGTGGTGCAGCTAACGTAGCAGCAGTTCAGAAAGTAATCGTAGCAACTCTTGGAACAAAGCTTTATGATGGCGACGAATGTTTCACTATCAAGAAATCAAAACTCCGTGGTGTAGAATCAAACGGTATGATTTGTGCGGAAGATGAAATCGGTGTGGGAACAAGCCACGACGGTATCATCGTTCTTCCTGCAGACACTGTTCCGGGAACTCCTGCAAAAGAATACTACAATATAAAGAGCGAATACGTACTTGAAGTCGATATCACTCCAAACCGTTCGGATGCATGCTCACACTATGGTGTGGCTCGCGACCTTTATGCATGGTTAATCCAGAATGGCTACAAAGCTGAGTTGAAACGTCCTTCAGTAGATGCTTTCAAAGTAGATAGCAACAATCTGAATATCGACATCGAAGTGGAAAACACTGAAGCATGTCCAAGATACGCTGGTATCGCCATCAAGAACGTAACCGTAAAGGAAAGTCCTGAATGGCTTCAAAACAAGCTTCGCCTTATCGGTGTTCGCCCTATCAACAATATCGTAGATATTACAAACTATATACTTCATGCATACGGACAGCCAATGCACTGTTTCGATGCAAACAAGATTAAAGGTGGCAAAATAGTAGTAAGAACATGTGCTGAAGGTACTAAGTTCGTTACACTTGATGAAGTGGAACGTACACTTTCTGAACGCGACCTTATGATTTGCAACGAAGAAGAACCAATGTGTATTGCCGGAGTATTCGGTGGTCTTGATTCAGGTACTACTGAATCTACAACAGACGTATTCCTTGAAAGTGCATACTTTAACCCTACTTGGGTTCGTAAAACTGCACGCCGTCACGGACTGAGCACAGACTCTTCATTCCGTTTCGAACGCGGTATCGACCCTAACATCACTATCTATGCACTGAAAGAAGCTGCTATGCTGGTGAAAGAACTTGCCGGCGGTGAAATAGCTTCTGAAATCAAGGACAACTACCCTGCTCCTATCGCTGATTTCGCTATCGAACTTTCATACGATTATGTAAATACACTTATCGGAAAGGTTATACCAACCGAAACAATCAAGAGCATAGTAAGCAGTCTTGAAATGAAGATTGTAAACGAAACAGCTGAAGGTCTTTCTCTTCTTGTTCCTCCTTATCGTGTTGACGTACAGCGTCCATGCGACGTAGTGGAAGATATCCTCCGTATATATGGATACAACAATGTAGAGATCCCTACCAGCCTGAAATCAAGCATCAATGTTAAAGGTGCAGAAGACAAGTCTGTAAAACTTCAGAACATCGTTTCAGAACAGCTTGTAGGATGCGGATTCAATGAAATAATGAACAACTCGCTTACTGCAGCTGCCTATTACGAAGGACTTGAAACTTACAAGCCTGAAAACCTGGTTCGCCTGATGAACCCATTGAGCAACGACTTGAACGTAATGCGTGCAACTCTGCTGTTCGGTGGTCTTGAAAGCATCCAGCACAATGCAAACCGTAAGAATGCTGACTTGAAATTCTTCGAATTCGGTAAGTGCTACCACTTCAACGAAGAAAAGAAGAACCCTGAAAAAATTCTTGCTGCATATTCTGAAGAACTTCACCTCGGTATGTGGGTTACAGGTAAGCGCGTAAGCAACTCATGGGCACACGCAGACGAAAATTCTTCTGTTTATGAACTTAAAGCATACGTTTTCAATATCTTCCGTCGTCTTGGTGTAAACTTCGGTGGTCTTGTATTCGGAAATCTTACAGACGATATCTACTCTGTAGCGATATCTGTACATACTCGTGGAGGAAAACTGTTGGCTACATTTGGAGTAGTAAGCAAGAAGATTCAGAAAGCATTCGATATCGACAATGAAGTTTATTTTGCCGACATCTGCTGGAATGAACTTATGAAATCAATTAAGGGCAACAGAGTAACTTACAAGGAAATATCTAAATTCCCTGCTGTTAAACGTGACCTTGCATTGCTTATCGACAAGAAAGTACAGTTCGCTGAAATCGAAAAGATAGCTTACGAAACAGACAAGAAACTCCTGAAATCTGTTGAACTGTTCGACGTTTACGAAGGCAAGAACCTCGAAGCAGGCAAGAAGAGCTACGCAGTAAGCTTCATGCTTCAGGATGAGAATGCAACATTGAACGACAAGCAGATTGACAAGTTCATGCAGAAACTTATCACTAACCTGCAGAACAAGCTTGATGCTAAATTGAGATAATAATACAACAATAAAAATAACAATATAAAATTATAAACCAATGGGAAGAGCGTTTGAATATAGAAAAGCTGCCAAATTGAAAAGATGGGGTCACATGGCTAAGACCTTTACACGTCTGGGTAAACAAATCGCAATTGCTGTAAAAGCAGGTGGTCCTGAACCTGAAAACAACCCTACACTACGTTCTATCATCGCTGTCTGCAAGCGTGAAAACATGCCGAAGGACAACATCGAACGTGCTATCAAAAACGCACAGGGTAAAGACCAGAGCGACTACAAGAGCATGACTTACGAAGGATATGGTCCTCACGGAGTTGCTGTATTTGTTGATACTCTTACTGACAACACTACTCGTACAGTAGCAGACGTTCGTTCAGTATTCAACAAATTTGCCGGTAACCTTGGAACTACAGGTTCACTTGCTTTCTTGTTCGATCACAAGTGTGTATTCACTTTCAAGAAGAAAGATGGTCTTGACATGGAAGAACTAATCCTTGATCTTATCGACTACAACGTAGAAGATGAATACGACGAAGATCCGGAAGAAGGAACAATCACTATCTACGGTGATCCTAAGAGCTACTCTCTTATCCAGAAACACCTTGAAGAATGTGGTTTCGAGGATGTCGGTGGTGAGTTCACATACGTACCAAACGATTTGAAAGAAGTTACTCCTGAACAGCGCGAAACTATAGACAAGATGGTAGAACGTCTTGAAGAATTCGACGATGTGCAGAATGTTTACACTAACATGAAGCCGGAAGAAGAGTAATCATTCTTAATGATAATTACAAAAACAGATTTCGCATAAAGTTTTCTTCGTGTGAAATCTGTTTTTTTATAATAAGATAAAAAGCAAAAACGATGAAAATAAACTACAGAACACAAGGAACATGCAGTTCATTTATCGAAGTTGAAGTAGAAAACAACAAGATTAAAGAAGTAAGCTTCACTGGCGGATGTAACGGAAATCTTAAAGGCATCTGCTCACTCGTAAAAGGAATGGAAGTAAATGAAGTTATCTCTCGCCTTGAAGGTATCCGTTGCGGAAACAAGAACACTTCATGTCCAGACCAGCTTTGCAAGGCTTTGAAAAACATTTAATACAACTCAAACTATATAAAAAATAAAGCAATGACTCTTATACACAACAATAGGTGTCATTGCTTTTCGTTTTATATATCCATTCTCATTATCTGTTTTCAGCAGTATCACTATTACCTTTTTGTAACAAATACAATTTTCATATAATAATATATTGAAAATAGATTGTTTTTACTATTTTTGCACTCAAATACACAGAAACAACTTTCTTAAGACTTATAACGACACAAAAATGGCGAAAAATATCTACCTGATATTATTATATCCTATAATGGCAGCAGTCATTATACAATATTTTGCAGGAAATTTCCCGTTCCATTTCTTTGAATTCCCACTGAATATTATTCTTGGGGCAATATGGATTTATTCCGTTTATATACTCTTACGCAAAAATAACTGTACCAATAATATAACAAGAGTTCTTGTATCTCCCGAAACTACAGCATTCAGCCTTTTCTTGTTTGTTTGCGGAACACTCGTCATTGGAATGTTTCCACAACTGTCAGCTATAGAAGCAGAACAAAAAGAAGGAATTTTGGGACAACTTGGATTCTACAATTTCATGTCCTCATGGATTTTTGTATCGATACTGTTTATTTTGCTTTCACATCTTGCGGCCATTACCATCAGAGGATTTAAGACCAGAAAAAAGAAAAGATGGAGATTTCTGCTCAATCATGTCGGAGTATGGCTTGCACTGGCCGGTGGCTTCTTAGGAAGTAGCGATGTGGTAACAGCCAGAATACCAGTATTCTTCGATACAGAAAACAATGAAGCTCTTACGATGGAAGGCAAGCGTTTGTTTCTTGACTATAACATGCAATTGATGGATTTCCATGCAGAATACTATCCAAACGGAATGCCCAAAAGCTATGTAGCCAATGTAAATATTTCCGACCGGCAGAACGGAGAGTCATCACATATTAGCCTTGAGGTAAACCATCCCTACGAATATAAAATCGGTGAAGACATATATCTGGTCAGCTACGACACACACGGCGAGAAACCACAATACTGTATCTTGCAAATAGTACATCAGCCATGGAAATATATCCAACTCATAGGTATAATAATGACAATAGCCGGAGCGGCTGGAATGTTTATCGGTGGGCCTCAGAAACATACTTTCAAAAAGTAATAACAAACCTAACAACAATTGAGAAATGACAATTAACTGGGACGTATTCTATATATTCACAATTATATCCGTAATTCTATGGATTATAAGCTCTGTCGCATCGGCTACCAGAAACGGAATATCCAAAACTGCTGTTGCCACAGGCATGGCAGGATGTATAGTCTTTTTAGGATTTATCATAGGCCTGTGGATTTATCTGCAAAGGCCACCGCTCAGAACAATGGGAGAAACCAGATTATGGTATTCACTATTCATGGGAATATCGGGGCTTATCACCTACTGGAGATGGAAATACAGATGGATACTCTCCTTCTCCACTTTGGTATCGACAGTGTTCTGCATCATCAACATACTCAAACCGGAGATACACGACCAGTCGCTGATGCCTGCACTCCAAAGTGTGTGGTTCATTCCTCATGTGACAGTATACATGTTTTCATACTCAGTGCTTGGATGCGCATTCATAATCGGATGTATAGGAATGAAAAAGCATAAAGAGATTTACACCACTACTGCAGACGAACTGGTATATACCGGAACAGCCTTCCTCACCATAGGTATGCTGACTGGAGCAATATGGGCCAAGGATGCATGGGGCAACTACTGGAGCTGGGACCCGAAAGAAACATGGGCAGCCATTACATGGACCATATATCTGATGTATATACACATACGACTGCAAAGAACGTATAAAAGCAAAAGACTTCTGTACGGACTCCTCATTGCAGGATTCCTGTCACTGCAGATGTGCTGGTATGGAGTAAACTATCTTCCGGCAGCACAGAAAAGTGTACATCTGTATAACAGACAATAATCCCAAAAGGAAACTACTAATACTAACATTTTAAAAAAGTGAGATTATGAAGAAGAAGATTATCTTGGCAGCATTACTGATTGCGGCGGGAGCTGTGGCAGTTTACCGCCTTGTGAATCAGGCTCCATCAGAATCGCTTGCGGCAAACGAAAGGATGCTTGCAATACTTACTGACGGAGGATGTATGGAATGCCACTCGGCAGATCCGAAACTTCCTTTCTATGCCAACTTCCCTATAGCAGGAAAACTGGTGAAAGAGGACTTAGAGAAAGGATACAGAGAGTTTGACGTAGAGCCTATGATGACTGCTCTCAAGAATGGAGAAAAAGTGGGCGAAGTCGATTTGGCAAAAGTAGAAAAGGTAATAAAGGACGGTACAATGCCATTGGCAAAATACTATCTCGTACACTGGGGATCGTCTATGACCGGCAAGAAGGCAGAGATTGCTCTGGACTGGGTAAAAAACTACAGAGCTCAGGCATATCCAAATACTCTGGCTGCAGCTGAGTTTGCAAACGAGCCAATACGTCCTATACACGATTCTATTCCTGTAGATATCCGTAAGGTTATCCTTGGAGATATGCTTTTCCACGACACGCGTCTTTCTATAGACAATACTGTATCGTGTGCAACTTGTCATGCTCTGAACACTGCAGGTGTGGACAACAAGCGTTTCTCAGAAGGTGTTGACGGACAGGTTGGAGGTGTAAACGCACCTACTGTGTTCAATGCTCACTACAACTTCGTTCAGTTCTGGGACGGACGTGCCGCTACACTGGCAGCACAGGCAGGTGGTCCTCCACTCAACCCTATAGAAATGGGACACAAATCATTCGATGATATCTGTAAAGTCCTTTCAGAAGACAAAGCCTTTGAAAAAGCATTTATGGAAGTATATCCTGAGGGATTTACTCAGGAAACTATCACTGACGCTATTCAGGAATTCGAACGCACACTGATAACTCCAAACTCTAAGTTCGACAAATATCTGAAGGGAGACAAGAATATCCTTACAGCAGAAGAGATTAACGGCTACGACCTGTTCAAGAAATACAACTGTGCCACATGCCACGTAGGTGAAAACCTTGGAGGACAGTCGTACGAGCTTATGGGTATCAGAGCTGACTACTTCGGAGACAGAGGTACCGAAATCACATTCGAAGACCATGGACGTAACAAGGAAACAAAAACAGAACGCGACATGCACAGATTCAAGGTTCCTGGCCTGAGAAACATCGAGCTGACAGCTCCATATTTCCACGACGGAACAAAGAAGACTCTTGAAGAAGCTGTAATTGACATGGCTAAATACGAAGTTGGTATCACACTTACTGAAACAGAAACTGCCAATATCGTGAAGTTCCTGAAAACTCTTACAGGTGAATACAAGGGTAAGACTCTTACTAATGACAACCTGTAATTGATGACACAATCCCAATTATAAACGACAGAAATCCCGATTCGGAAACTTAAAAACAATTCCGAACCGGGATTCTTCTATATCCGTAGCCGCAGATGTACGGTACTGAAAAAGCAACGAACAGTTTTTATTGATTACTAATATTCTTATATACCATAGAAGATATTTCAGCAATTATCCTTTCCGTAGTTTCATAATCCTCAGCAGAGTCTTTCACTAATACAGCTATCAGATAACGGTCACCATTAGGCAAATCAATAAATCCGATATCATTTATGCCAATATACCGTCCATCGGAGTTCTTGTCACCGGTTCCTGTCTTATGCCCTATTATGGCACCAGTGTTTTTCAATGGATACGGCAGCCTGGCAGTGCCCGTAGTACATTCCGTCATTGTTCTATATATAAAATCATAATATTCACCGGAAACTGCATCACCGTCAAGAAATAGATTCATTAGATTTACAGCAGCCATAGGTGTAGTCCAGTTGCTGTAACAGTTGTCAAGATTCTCATGCATGTCGTTTTCATCCATTTCTATTGAAAAATCATCAATACCCAATGAACGGATATATTTGTCAGTATCTTTTACACTGAGAATACGGTTGAACAGAATGTCGCAGGCATTATTGTCACTCATCTGGAGAGTGTATTTCATCAGTTCAGATATGCTTATTCCGAAGTTTCCTTCCGGATATCGGTCGCGCAAAGGACTGTAAGTATTCTCCCTAAGCTCATCTTTTGAGATATTCAGGACTGAATCCAAGGCTTTTCCGTTCTTCTGCATATAGTCACATACAGCTAATGCCTGATGAAACTTGAAGACACTCATCATAGGATATTTATCGCAATTATTCACAGTCAGTGTATCAGTATCGTTTATCATAACTGCTACCCCAATCTTAGCATCGTATTTTATGATACTTTGTAGGATTTCATCTCTTAATGAGTTCAAGGAATTGGCATTTGAGACAACAGAGGCAAAAACCAACAATAAAATAGCAACTGATTTTAGTTTCATATATGTTTTTACTTAAAAGGACACAAAAAAATAATTGACAAAATTAAGCATCTGAATGATTAATCCTATCAATTATTTACATTATAACATTTGTTATGTAATTATTCTTCCGCATTCTTTTTCAACCATTCCTGTCTGCGCATGTCCGGCAGATGTTTAACTGTAAAGTTCTCGAATTTGGCTTCAAATCCGTTTCCGTCCGGTGATGCTGCCATAATGCCTACCTTCATCGGAATATTGTCCTGCATCCACGTATTGCGCATCATTGTGTATTCTTTATCATCGAAAGAATAGAACACCTCTACAGCATCAAGTCTTCTTACAGCCTTAATCCAGATATAAGGAACAGGCTTGTCAAGAGTAATGACACTCCAGTCGGATGTCTTATGAGTAACCACTGTACTAAGATTGTACTTGCCATCGACAAATTCTATTCCTGCCTTGATATAATTCTCATGATCAATCCTCAACATTATACCGGCCTGATCAAATCGCGTCTTGTATTCTCCCGACACCTTTACTTTTGCTTCAAACTCACCACCATATGTAGCATAATAGAAAGGAGCATCGTCCACAGTAAATCCGTAGTGGGATATACGCCAATAGTCACTCTGTGGAGTAACGAACATTGTCATGGTTTTACTATCCTTTATCTCCCAACTTTCCGGTTCATTAAACCAGATCATTTTCTCCAGACTCTGTGCCGATACCGACAAAAGAGCCATCATTCCAAACAAACTTAAAATCAGTTTCTTCATATTTATAATGCTTTATGTGTTTATTCCATTCTGTATTTGTTTTTATCATCCTCGGTCAGTTCACGAATTACTCTGCAAGGATTACCGGCTGCCAAAACTCCCGAAGGTATGTTTTTGGTAACTACACTTCCCGCTCCTATCACCGCATCATCGCCTATCGACACCCCAGGCAGAACAGTCACGTTTGCTCCTATCCAGACATTGTTACCCACTGTAATAGGGAAAGCATATTCCAGTCCCATATTTCTTTTCTCTGCGTCAAGAGGATGACCTGCCGAATAGAAGCCGCAATTAGGAGCGACAAATACATTGTCACCAAATGTCACCTTTGCACCATCGAGGATGACGCAATTCACATTCATATAGAAGTTCTCACCTATTTCGATGTTATAGCCATAATCGCAATAAAAAGGCTGCTCTATCAGAAAGTTATTTCTCGTTTTTCCGAACAGTCGTCGTATTATTTCAGTACGTTCGGCAATCATTGACGGTCTCAAAGAGTTATATTCATAGCATAAATCTTTACATACTGCCCTCTCACGTAACAGTTCTTCATCGTAATTAGCATCATAGAGCAGCCCTTTATGGCATTTTTCCTTTTCAGTCATTTCTTTAAAAGCTTATATAATTATTAAATACAATATTCATTACTTGAGAGTAATCCATGTAAGTTTCTTCCATATCCACTCCAACGGTCCATGTCTGTGAGATGAAAGCCACCACCTGCTAAATGACAACTGTATCATAAATACAAATATCGCTATAACCAAGCACGAAGTTGCTCCTGTATATTTATATAATCCCAAGCCGAAGCCATAAAATAAAGACACGCCTATTATTGACTGCACAATATAGTTTGTCAGACTCATTTTCCCATAAGGGATAAATATACGTTGGAATCTATATCCGTTTCCTGCTCCGAACCACCATATCAAAACAAAGAATGAAACCAGCAATGCCATAAAAAGGAAATTGCATATAGACGTTACTGCAATATTCAACGGCACCATAAGTGCTTCATTACCGGCTACCATTTCCGGATATGTCATCTTGATTATATTGAAAACTAAAAACAGGCTTACAGACCACAACAATACTTTTTTCCATATCATGACAGAATAATCAGATTTCTTGAATAAAGAAAGCCTTCCCGCGGCCATTCCAAACAGAAACAGTCCTCCTATTTGAAAAACACGACCGTTTTCTATCTGCCATAAATTACCATACAACTGCCCGTCGGTGATATTTGACCTCAGAATTTCCAGAAAACTACCGGACTCCATTACAGGCTTTGCCAGATTACCATACACTACCCAGTTATTCCCATATTCCAGAAAAGGAATGTCGCATCCGATACAAATCAGTCTTATCCATTCAACAGGCTGAATAATCATAACCGAAGCCAATATTAGCACCGATTTTGTGGAAAGGCCTGATACTGATACTAGGAAAATTCCCATAACGGAATACAACAAAAGAATATCACCATTATAAAATAAGGAATGAAGCTGAGAAAAAAGCATCAAAAGGATCATTCTCCACACAAATCTCCACCGGAAAGGAAGTCCACGTTTTTTTGCATTATCAAACTGAATAAAAAAGCTAAGTCCAAAAAGAAGAGAAAAAGTGGAAAAGGCTTTTCCTCCAAACAAGAACCATACCGTATCCCAAACACCTTTATCAAGAGCCGTAAGCCAATGAGGCTGACAATCCGGCATATAATAAAGATTATAGTGCTCAAAACAATGTAAAATCACTATTGCAAACAATGCAACACCTCGTAAGGCATCGACAACTTCTATTCTGTCGCTTTTCAATGTGTTATTCATATCTATAGTTTATGGTTTATTTATTATCATTTTCCTGCAAGTACCGGATGAACATATCTTCCTTTACCCACCGACACCTTGCCAAATTCAATAGCCTTAGCCGGACAACGGTGTATGCATGCAGTACACTGTACACAATCCTTTCCTTGCCATACCGGTTTGCCTTTCTGCATAACTATCGTACCTGTTGGACAGACCTTAGCGCATAGTCCGCAGGAAATACACGCATCAGTACTCCGGAAAGACTGCCTGCCTATAACAAATCTCTTAAATACAGGATAGACCACATAACTCTTCAGCCACGACATTCCTGTACGGAGAATCTGAGATTCAGAATAACTACGTGTATTTATAGCTTTTACAATCTGTTCCATACCACTTGGAGCCAAAGCTAGTTTTTCATCCTTCACCGGCTCAGGATCTACACCGAAACCACGCATAAGAATATAGTTATTTGGCATTTTCAGAGAAAAGAAGGCTTCCAGAGGAATACATTTATCTGCAAGTTCCTTACGCACTATCCGGTCTGTATATCCACAATCGTCACCACATGTGCCAATGGCGAATACACGGTTTCCTTTCAATCCGGACAACTGTAACTCCCTGATAAAAGGCAGCATTACCAATGACGGTCCCCAGGAATGTACAGGAAATACGAAAAACAACATTTCCGCCTCATCACGCAACGTATATTTCAGACCTTCAGCCGAATGTTTCCGTATAAACCCGGAGACTTCACATAAAGGTTCATTGAAAGCATTGGATATGTATTGTGCAACCCATAAAGAATTGCCTGTAGCTGAAAAATAAAATACCATATTTTAAATTTAATCTTTCGTATTCTCCGTTATAAACAATAATTTGTCACCTACATGCAGCTCCATCTGTCCGTTAGGAATCAGGAACTCGTTTCCACGTTTGATAAGCATAACCAGCGAACCTTTAGGTATATTCATATCAGCCAGACGGTTACCGTGTACCAACATTTCTTCATTGAGAGTAATATCATGCAGCTGCGAATCTATCTCGTCAGGTAATTCCACTCCAAACTCGTTTCCTTCCTTCTCCAAGGGTAAATCAAGTTTAAGGCAGCGTGCCACAGAAGAGATTGTCATGCCTTGAATAACGAGTGAAAGCAAAGTGATGAAGAACACTATATTGAAAAGCTGGTTCGAACCCTCGATATTCGCAATAACAGGGTATGTGGCAAATATGATAGGCACGGCACCGCGCAGTCCTACCCACGACACAAAAAGTTTCGCCTTGGTACTTATTTTTCTGAAAGGGAGCAGGCATGCAAATACACTCAACGGACGCGCAACTACAATCATAAACACACCGATAAGCAATGCCACTACAGCCGTATCAAGCATCTCATGAGGATTTACCAACAATCCCAAAGTAATGAACATTATAATCTGAAACAACCATGTGAGACCATTCATAAATGTATTTATCTCCTTTCGGTATGACAGTTTCATGTTGCCTACCACAACACCTGCAATGTAAACTGCCAGATAGCCATTTCCTTTCAGCATATCTGTAGCCGTAAAAGTGATGAAAACCATACTGAGAAGAAGTATGGAATAAAGAGATGAATTTGACAGTCCTATCTTATTGGTAAGCCACGACATGAATCGTCCCATGGAATATCCCAAAGCACCACCTATAAGAAACTGCACAAACAAGTCTTTAATCAGAAGACCAATACTGAGAGAACTGCCGCTTGAAATAACCTGAATCAGAACTATAGTAAGCATATATGCCATAGGGTCGTTACTTCCACTTTCCAACTCCAGCATAGGACGAAGGTTTTCCTTCAGATTCATTTTCTGCGAACGAAGAAGACTGAACACAGAGGCCGAATCGGTAGATGACATTGTAGCCGCCAGAAGCAGCGATACCATGAATGTCAGCTCGATATTCGTGCTGTTCCATCCCGAAATATAGAAGATAAACAGTCCGGTAAGTAAAGTAGTCAGAAGAACTCCTACGGTAGAAAGAACTATACCTTCTTTAAGAACAGGCTTAATGTCTGTGAACTTAGTCTCCATACCTCCGGTAAAAAGAATGATACTGAGTGCCATCATTCCTATGAACTGGGCATCTTCGGCACTGTTGAACTGCAACCCTAATCCATCGCTACCGAACAGCATTCCGACAAGGAGGAAAAGCAACAACGTAGGTATTCCGAAACGATAACCAGTCTTGCTTATCAATATACTGGTGAAAATAAGTACCGATCCTATCAAAAGGATATTCTCTGCTGTAAATATCATTGTTATAGTTTTTAATTATGGTTATTATAAAAAATAGGAAAAACGACTGTTCGTTTTTTACGTAAAACTGTAGTGTGAAGTGCGTAAAGCTATTGTTTGTAATGCGTAAAACTGTAGTTTGAAGTGCGTAAAACTATAGTTTGAAGCCAGAGACATGAGCACATCAGGTTATGTCAGGTTTGAAACACATCACTCAAATAATGTGCAGACTTCCGCACGGCTCACCTTAATCAAATCTGCAGGAGCTATCTTAACCTGCAATCCGCGTACTCCGGCACTAACATAGATATAATCGAAATCATTACATGTGTGATGGATATACGTAGGGAAATGTTTCTTCATACCTATCGGCGAGCATCCACCGCGAATATATCCCGTAAGCGGAAGAAGTTCTTTCATCGGGATAAGGTCGCATTTCTTGTTTCCGGACAGCTTGGCTGCCAGTTTCAGATCTATTTCATGTTCTCCCGGAATCACACATACGAAATATCCAGACTTATCGCCATGAAGGACAAGTGTCTTGAATACCTGTTCTATATTCTCACCGAGCGTAGCGGCTACATGCACGCAACTCAAATCATTCTCATCGACCTCGTATGGCACGAGTTCGTATTTTATCTTATCCTTGTCCAACAGTCTTGCCACATTGGTCTTGGATATTTTTTCTTTAGCCATAACTTTATAATGTTATAATTTTAAACAATGTTTAAATGCCGTTTAAAAGCTATTTAAATACTTTTTAAAAGCTGGTTAAACAGCATTCATAATTACGTCTGTATAGATTAAACAATTTATTTCTGATTTAGTTCTTCTTTAAGGAATTTAGGTGTATATCCTTTATCAGACATAGCCACTTCCTCAGGTGTTCCGCACGAAAGCAACTGTCCTCCACCCTTTCCGCCTTCAGGTCCCATGTCGATGATATAGTCAGCCATCTTTATAACATCAAGGTTATGTTCTATAACCAGAACTGTGTTTCCTTTGTCCACCAGACGGTTGAGTACATTCATCAGTACACGGATATCCTCGAAATGCAATCCTGTGGTAGGTTCGTCAAGAATATAGAAAGTCTTTCCTGTATCTTTCTTCGAGAGTTCGGTAGCAAGTTTCACACGCTGGCTCTCTCCACCGGAAAGAGTGGTTGAGGGCTGTCCCAACTTGATATATCCCAAACCTACTTCCTGAAGTACCTTTATCTTATTCAGTATCTGAGGGACATTCTCGAAAAACTCCACAGCACGGTTTATTGTCATATCAAGCACGTCGGCTATGGACTTTCCTTTGTATCTTACTTCCAATGTCTCACGGTTATATCGCTTTCCATGACATACCTCGCAAGGCACAAGCACATCCGGCAGGAAGTTCATTTCTATGGTCTTATATCCGTTTCCTCCGCAAGCCTCACAGCGTCCTCCGGCTACATTGAACGAAAAACGTCCAGGCTTGTAACCACGTATCTTTGCTTCCGGCAGACCTACAAACAGGTTTCTTATATCCGAGAACACTCCGGTATATGTAGCCGGATTTGAACGCGGAGTACGCCCAAGCGGCGACTGATCCACATTTACCACCTTATCTATATTCTCCAGTCCTTCAATACGGTCGTATGGCAAAGGGTCCTGAAGCGAACGGTAGAAATGTTGCGAAAGTATAGGTTGAAGAGTGTCGTTGATAAGTGTTGACTTACCGCTTCCCGAAACACCTGTCACACAGATAAGTGTTCCCAAAGGAAATTCCACATCCACTCCTTTCAGATTGTTTCCCTTGGCTCCGAACATAGACAGTTTCTTGCCGTTGCCCGGTCTTCTTTGGGCAGGTATTTCTATCTTCATTTCACCATTCAGATACTGCGATGTCATAGTGTGTGTCTTCAGCATCTCCTGCGGAGTTCCTGCAAATACCACTTCACCGCCCAATCGTCCTGCCTTCGGTCCCATATCCACTATATAGTCCGATGCCAGCATCATGTCCTTGTCATGCTCTACTACTATCACCGAGTTGCCTATATCTCTAAGACTTTTCAGGGAGTTTATCAGTCGGACATTATCTCTCTGATGAAGTCCGATACTAGGTTCATCAAGGATATAAAGTACATTTACAAGCTGCGAACCAATCTGTGTTGCAAGGCGGATACGCTGGCTTTCGCCACCCGAAAGACTGACAGAAGTACGATTGAGAGAAAGGTATTCAAGTCCCACATCAAGCAGGAATTTCAGACGGGTACGGATTTCTTTCAGAATCTCCTGAGCTATGACTTTCTGCTTACTGTCGAGATGTTCCTCCACTCCCTGAAGCCATTCATAAAGCTCGCTGATATCCATAGAAGCAAGCTCATAAATATTCTTGTCGTGCAGACGGAAATGCAATGCCTCCTTATTAAGCCTCATCCCCTTACACTCAGGACAGACATCAGTCTTGGCAAACTGTTCAGCCCATTTCTGAGCAGTGGCAGAAGCATCTTTCTCCTGCATCATCTGTATATACTTTACTATCCCTTCGTATTCCACAAAATAGTCGGACGAGGTATGAACGAGCGAACTGTCTATCTTCAGACGCTCGTCGCAACCGTAGAGAATCTCATTGATGGCATCGTCAGGCAATTCGCTTACAGGAGTTTTCAGTGTAGCCTCATGTCGTTCGAACAATGCGCTGAGTTGCCAGAAGATCATTGCATTCTTATACTTACCGAGCGGTGCGATAGCTCCTTCATATACAGATAGAGAACGGTCCGGTATAACTTTGTCAACGTCTATCAGATTGACATATCCCAGTCCCTTGCATCGCGGACATGCACCCTGCGGAGAATTGAAAGAGAAATTGTGCGGTGCCGGCTCACGATAAGAAAGTCCTGTGACCGGACACATCAGGCGCTTGCTGTAGTGACGCACGCTTTCTGTCTGGGCATCAAGTATCATAAGCAGGCCGTCTCCCAGCCGCATGGCTGTAGCCACACTCTGGCGCAATCTTTTATCCTCTTTCTCGGTTACAACCGTTTTATCCACTACCACTTCTATATCGTGGTTCTTATATCTGTCAAGCTTCATGCCGTGAGTTATTTCTCTCACCTCACCATCAACCCTTACGTATAGGTAACCCTTCTTACGCACCTGCTCGAACAGCTCCTTATAATGTCCCTTACGGGTACGAACCAATGGAGAAAGTATAAAGATACGCTTTCCCTTATAATCACGGTTTATAAGTTCTATGATTTGTTCCTCGGTATATTTCACCATCTTCTCTCCCGAAAGATAGGAATATGCCGTAGCTGCACGCGCATAGAGCAGACGCAGATAGTCGTATATCTCGGTAGTTGTACCCACAGTGGAACGCGGATTCTTGTTGGTCGTCTTCTGCTCGATCGAGATAACCGGACTCAGTCCTGTAATCTTGTCAACATCAGGACGTTCCATTCCACCAAGGAAATTTCTGGCGTATGCGGAGAATGTCTCTATATACCTGCGCTGTCCCTCGGCGAAGATTGTATCGAATGCAAGCGACGACTTACCGCTTCCACTCAGCCCGGTGATAACCGTAAGGCTGTTACGCGGTATTTCGACATCTATATTTTTCAGATTATGTACACGTGCTCCCTGCACGCTTATCGTTTCTTTTCCTTCTGTCATATCTTAATATTCAGTGAAACATTGCAAAGATAATGCTTTTTTCGTACTTTTGCCCGTAAATAATCATATAGCTGAAAAATGAAATTTATTCAATCTGTATTTCTTGCACTGGCAATCATTGCCGGAAGCAGCATCAAAGTAATGGCTCAGGCTACAGCCGAGAGCGGATATTTCCTTCACACAGTAACCAAAGGCCAAAGCCTATACTCTATATCAAGTATGTACAACGTCACCATTGACGACATTGTACGTCTCAATCCAGGCAGCGACAAGCAAATCCGAGAGGGAGCTGCACTTAAAATTCCACAGGCAGCTACAACAAACTCCGACAAACCTGTATTCCACACAATACAAGCAGGCGAAACTTTGTACCGTCTATCGGTGAAATATAATGTCACCACACAGGCTATATGCGAAGCCAATCCAGGACTGAGTACAGAGAATTTCCGCTCGGGACAGGTAATAATAATTCCGGTACAGTCAGATTCCAAGCCACAAAAAGAGACTCCTAAAATCGAAGAACAGGAGAACACAAACGTGAAGATGAACGACTGGAAAGACATGCATAAAGTGGAAAGGAAAGAAACCATTTTCAGCATCAGCCGTGAATATGGCATAACAGAAGAAGAATTGATAGCAGCAAACCCTGAGTTGAAGAAAGGTAAGCTGAAAAAAGGTACATTCCTTTTCATACCATACGGAAAGAATGACAAGAAACAAGAGTCAGAATCACAACCTATAACAAAAGAACTTACCAACGAAGAGGTTTTCAGTCAGAACGAAGAACTGAAAAAAAACATAAAGACTATCAAAGCGGCAGTAATGTTACCTTTTATGGCAGGTACAAGCACCAATATGGATGAGCAAGTACGAATGGTGGAATATTACGAAGGCTTCCTTATGGCAGTGGATAGTCTGAAAAAACAAGGTGTATCCATAGATCTTTACACATACGACACGAAAGGAAGAGAAGCTACCCTGAACAGCATCCTCTCAAAAAAGGAAATGAAGAATATGGACATAATATTCGGTCCGGCAAAAGCACAGGATATTGATGTTCTGGCAACATTCGCCGACAAGAACAACATACGTCTGGTAGTCCCGTTTGCTCCTAAAGTAGATGAGGTTTTCAAAAATCCTCACATCTATCAGATAAATACTCCACAGTCATATCTGTATTCCGAAGTTTACGAACACTTTACACGCAAGTTCAGCGACAGCAACGTGATATTCCTGAACGCAAGCAATGGTGACAGAGAAAAGGATGAGTTCATCAAAGGTATGAAGACAGAATTAAGGAACAATGGCATAAGCTATCGCGATTTTACCGTAACTGATAATTTTTATGAGATAACTACAGTTATGGATACGCTGAGAAACAACATATTCATACCTACTTCAGGAAAAAGTACCGCACTGGTAAAAATTCTTCCACAATTGACACAGATCCGACGCGAACGTCCAAACTATATGATGAACCTGTTCGGCTATCCTGAATGGCAGACTTATACAAACGACTATCTTGCAAGTTTTTACGAAATAGATACTTATTTCTATTCGTCATTCTATACAAACAATCTTTTCCCTGCTGCTGTCCATTTCACCAACTCATACCGCCGCTGGTACAGTAAGGACATGGCAAACATATACCCGAAATACGGAATGTTGGGATACGACACAGGATATTTCTTCCTAAAAGGTCTGTCTAAATACGGAAACAAGTTGGAGGAAAATCTGAACTCAATACAGGTGACACCTATACAGACCGGTTTCAAGTTTGAAAGGGTAAACAACTGGGGAGGATTTATTAACCGGAAAGTATTCTTCGTACACTTCTCTAAGGATTATGAACTGATAAAACTTGACTTTGAATGATAAAAAAAATATATATACTCTATTTGCTTGGTATTATCCTTGGCTTTAATGTTTCTACAGCCAACGCCCAGTTGCAGGAACAAAAACATAACTTTTCCATAGGTATAAACGGAGGAGTCAATCTGGGAAACGTTGATTTCTCACCAAGAATAAAACAAGGTTACTTAATAGGTCCGCAAATGGGATTTACCGCCAGATATATATCAGAGAAATATTTCAGCATGATTTGCGGTATTCAGGCGGAGGTCAACTACTCCCAGCGCGGATGGAAAGAGGTGATAGAAGACGGAAGTGGTGACAGCTACCAACGAGCTATGAACTATGTAGAAATACCGCTCATGGCTCATCTGGCGTTCGGAAAAGAATATGGCAACGGAGCACGTTTCATCCTTAACCTCGGTCCGCAAATAGGTTTCCTTCTTAATGAAAAGGAAACTCATGCCATTCCTTCAATACAAAATGAACAATACGGCAAAGCTGCAGAAAACGGTTTCGACTATGGACTGATTGGAGGTGGAGGTCTGGAGATACGTACCGGCATAGGACATTTCCTTCTTGAAGGCAGATACTATTTCGGACTTAGCGATTTCTTCAACACAACAAAAAAAGATTATTTCTCACGCTCTGCACATACTTACATATGCGGTAAAATCACTTATCTTTTTGATATAACGAAGTGAGATGTTAGTTTTTAGTTGTTAGTTTCTGTCCGAATGGTTATGACAACTAACAACCGACAACCCGTAACTCTCAATTATTAATTCTTAATTATTAATTAAATATGCGCCTTATTTCATGGAACGTAAACGGAATCCGCGCCTGCTGCGACAAGGGTTTCCGTGATTCATTCAAGGCACTTGATGCCGATTTCTTCTGCCTGCAGGAAACAAAGATGCAGGAAGGACAACTTGACCTCAGTTTCGAAGGATACACATCATACTGGAATTATGCCGAAAAGAAAGGCTATTCTGGTACAGCAATATTCACACGTCACCAGCCTCTGAACGTAACATACGGCATAGGCATTGACGAACATGACCACGAAGGACGTGTGATAACACTCGAAATGGAAAACTTCTTCCTTGTAACAGTATATACCCCTAATTCACAGGACGGTTTGAAACGTCTTGACTACCGAATGACATGGGAAGACGATTTCAGGGCATACATCAAGAACCTTGACAGCAAAAAACCGGTACTGGTTTGCGGAGACCTGAATGTGGCACACAAGGAAATAGACCTGAAAAATCCAAAGACTAACCGCATGAATGCCGGATTTACCGACCAGGAAAGAGAAAAATTCCAGACATTGCTCGATGCCGGTTTCATTGATACTTTCCGTCATTTCTATCCTGACATGGAGAATATCTATTCCTGGTGGTCATACCGTTTCAAGGCACGCGAAAAGAACGCAGGGTGGCGTATTGACTATTTCGTGGCTTCTGCACGCCTTGCTGATAAACTTCAGGGAGCAAAAATACATACAGAAATATTCGGTTCGGACCACTGTCCGGTAGAAGTAACCATCGATTTATAAAGTAAAAATGAAGAACGACGGGTTCACACTCAGAAAAAGACTCAGGAGCTTCAAATTTGCCTTCAACGGAATAAAACTCCTCATAACCAAAGAGCACAACGCATGGATACACTGCTCTGCTGCATTCTGCGTCATAATTGCCGGATTTGCTTTCGACATATCCACTACAGAATGGATAGCAGTAACGTTTGCTATTGGAACAGTGCTCGCAGCAGAAGCTGTAAACTCGTCCATCGAAGCCATTGCAGACCTCGTTTCGCCTGAATATAATGAAGCTATCAAACGTACAAAAGATCTTGCTGCAGGAGCAGTGCTGATTCTTGCCATTTCAGCAGCCATAGTAGGATTGATAATATTTGTCCCTAAAATAATGGAAATGCTCTGATAAACTAACACACCAAAATTTGCATTTCTATACTAAATGATAAAAATATGATTAAAAGAATCAGCATATTATTTATGGTTTGTACAATGTCATTTTCCATAAGCGCACAAACCATCGAAGTTACCGGAAGTCGTAAGGCTGTCCGTACATCGGGAGATGTAGGCGCAGTACTTTTACCTGTAGCCGGACTGACCGCTATTCTTATAAACAAGGACTGGCAGGGACTAAAACAAGGAGTGTTTGCTGGAATAACAACTCTTGGAGTGACATACGCACTGAAATATGCCGTTAAAAAAGAACGTCCTGACCACAGTAACTTTCACTCCTTTCCTTCTATGCACACGTCAGTATCATTTGCGGCAGCGTCTTTTATACAGCGCCGCTATGGCTGGAAATGGGGAGCACCGGCATACGTGCTGTCCACGTATGTAGGCTGGAGCCGTGTCTATGGCAAGAAACACGACTGGTGGGACGTCGCAGCTGGAGCCGTTATCGGTACTGCAAGCTCATACATATTCACACGCCCGTTTGCAAAAAGACATAACCTTACGATAAGTCCCGTAGCAGGTGACGGCCATTACGGGGTTTATGCTTCGATGAATTTCTGATAAAAAGAAAAATTCATTTCCTTCAGACCGTTTTCCAATCCCCTATCGTTCCGGTTTCGGAAGAGAAGCTTGCACCTATCTTATAAAGGGTACGTGTATCCGAAGCGTATTCATTGGCATAACCTTTCTCTTCTATCTGGCGCAACGCCTCGTCCGCCGTGCCGTCCAGCTTGAACTCAAAAATATAAACATATTGAGGTGTCTCAAGCACGCAGTCCACACGGCCCTGGCTCTGCACTTTCTCGACATAAACGGTATAGACGCTTATCAGGCGGAGAATCAGGTAGAACGTATATTGGAAGTAGCGTTCACGCTCCACCTCATCGTCTTTGCGGCGCATCGTATAGGGGATGCTCGAAAGGAAAGAGGTGAAAAGACTGCACAGTCTGTCGGTATCGCCTGCCCGCAACGTACGTACCACATCACGAATCCAACCACCCGTCTCTTCTGAGGGTTTCAGATAAGATGAAGCCAGAGCAGTCAGGAAACCGTTCTTGACCTCATTGTTCGGAAAGTCAAGAAGGAAAGTATTGAACTCCATGTCGTAATCCTTGATGGTCAGATAACCGCTCTGATATATCATAGGAAGCGGACGTTCCACATCAGCCTTGTAGTCGATGAACTCTTCAGTACGATAATACTTGCCTGTCAGTTCGTTCATGTTCTCCTTGAAATGGGCAAGCAGACGGATAAGATATGTCGGAGTGCCGGAACTGAACCAATAGTCCTGAAGACGAAGGCTGTCAAGGGCATTGAGCAAGCTGAAAGGATTATAGACATCGGTCATGTTGTCACTGAAATGGTAACCGTCGTATTTCTGTTTTAAAAGAGACTTCATTTCCTCAAAAGAGCAACGGCTTCTTTCTGCCATGGCAGATACAGGCTCGACAAAATAGCTGTCAAGCTCTTCCTGAGTGATTCCGCAAAGGGTCTCGTAGCGGGCGTCCATGCTGATGTCCTTGGGCTGGTTGAAGCCGCTGAACACACTAACCTGAGAGAATTTCGTTACTCCCGTGAGAAGTACGAACTGGAGGTGGCTGTCGGCTCCCTTGAATACAGAATAGAATCCTTTCAATACGTTACGATGACGGTCTTCCAGACCGTAATCAGTATCCAGAACATCCAAGATAGGCTTGTCGTACTCGTCTATCAGGACTACGGCACGACGGCCTGTCTGCTCGTGGGCGGCACGAAGGACTTCCATAAAACGTCCTCCCAAGTCAAGACTGTCATCATCCGAAACAAGGCCATACTGCCTTTCCCAATCCCTCAAATAAGCATACAGGCGTTTCTCCAAAACGCCTTCCTCCAAGAAGTTCGATCCATTGAAGTCCACATGAAACACAGGATGCACATTCCAGTCCTTCTCCAGGCTGTCTATCTTCAGTCCCTTGAAAAGCTCCTTATGCCCTAAGTAATAATTCTTTAGCGTGGAGACAAGGAGGCTTTTACCGAAACGGCGCGGACGGCTAAGGAAATAAATCTTGCCTTCGTGGGTAAGTTTATATACCAGGTCGGTCTTGTCGATATAGACATAACCGTCTTCGATTATCTGCTCAAAACTCTGGATTCCTATAGGGTATTTCATGTCGGTCGATTAAGAATTAAAAATTAATAATTAAAAATTAAGAGATAAGTTGTTAGTTCTTAGTTATTGGTTATTGGGTTCTATACATTTCCAGTCTCCTATCGTTCCCGTTTCGGAAGAGAAGCTTGCGCCTATCTTATAAAGGGTACGTGTATCCGAAGCGTATTCATTGGCATAACCTTTCTCTTCTATCTGACGCAACGCATCGTCCGCCGTGCCGTCCAGCTTGAACTCGAAGATATAGACATATTGAGGTGTCTCAAGCACGCAGTCCACACGGCCCTGGCTCTGCACTTTCTCAACATAAACGGTATAGACGCTTATCAGGCGGAGAATCAGGTAGAACGTATATTGGAAGTAGCGTTCACGCTCCACTTCATTGTCTTTGCGGCGCACCGTATAGGGGATGCTCGAAAGGAAAGAGGTGAAAAGACTGCAAAGTCTGCCTGTATCGCCACCTTCCAAAGCATCCAGCACGTCAAAAATCCAACCCTCCACACGCTTCTTAGGCTGTAGATAAGAAGTGGCAATGGCAGTCAGGAAACCGTTCTTTACCTCATTGTTCGGAAAGTCAAGAAGAAAAGTATTACGGCGCATGTTGTAGTCTTTGATGGTAAGATAGCCGCTCTGGTAAATCATAGGTAAAGGCTGTTCAACATCCGCCTTGTAGTCGATGAACTCTTCCGTACGATAATACTTGCCTGTCAGTTCGTTCATGTTCTCCTTGAAATGGGCAAGCAGACGGATAAGATACGTCGGAGTGCCCGAGCTGAACCAATAGTCACGGATACTTTTCTTGTTGAAAGCATTCAGCAGACTGAAAGGATTATAGACATCGGTCAGGCTGTCGCTGAAATGATAACCGTCGTATTGTCCTTTCAGTCTTTGCATCATCTCTTCCTCCGTACAATGGTAAACGAATGCCATATCCCTGACTGGCTCGGAGAAATAAGTCCGGAGCTCTTCCTGCGTTATGCCGCAAAGGGTCTCGTATCGTCCGTCCATGCTGATATCGTCTGGCTGGTTGAAGCCGCTGAACACACTAACCTGAGAGAATTTCGTTACTCCCGTGAGAAGCACGAACTGTAGATGACTGTCCGCCACCTTGAACACGGAATAGAATCCTTTCAAGACGTTGCGGTGTCGGTCTTCAAGACCGGAATCTGTATCCAGAACATCCAAGATAGGTTTGTCGTACACATCAATCAGGACTACGGCACGACGGCCTGTCTGCTCGTGGGCGGCACGAAGGACTTCCATAAAACGTCCTCCCAAATCAAGGCTGTCAGCATCCGAAACAAGACCATACTGCCTTTCCCAATCCCTCACATAAGCATACAGGCGTTTCTCCAAAACGCCTTCCTCCAAGAAGTTCGATCCATTGAAGTCCACATGAAACACGGGATGCACATTCCAGTCCTTCTCCAGGCTGTCTATCTTCAGTCCCTTGAAAAGTTCCTTATGCCCCAAGTAATAGTTCTTCAGTGTGGAGACAAGGAGGCTTTTACCGAAACGGCGCGGACGGCTAAGGAAATAAATCTTGCCTTCGTGGGTAAGTTTATATACCAGGTCGGTCTTGTCAACATAGACATAACCGTCTTCGATTATCTGCTCAAAGCTCTGGATTCCTATGGGGTATTTCATGTTATTCAATTAAGAATTAAAAATTAAAAATTAAGAACTGAACCAACGGTCAGCGAAGCTAAAGTCAACGATACCAATTTACAATTAATAACGGGCGTACGTTTGGAACAAAGATACAAAAATAGGCAGAAAAACAAAAGAGCTGTAAATTTTATTCTTTCGTTTTTCTGCCTGATATATTACTCTTTCACATTCTGCAAATTTTAAGACCGCTGTACGGTTTTCAAAAATCAGTTATGAGGAAGGGGTTTACCAGTGGGCGGTGCTGCCTAAATCTTTCACTTCCACAGTGACGCGTTCGTTGTAGCTCCAATTCTTCCACATGTTATTCCACTTCGTTTCCTGTGCCGATGTCAGGATAAGTTTCAGATTCTGGGGCTCGCCCGCGGCGTCCGTCTGGTTGCCGCAATACAAGCTATTCAGGTTAAGATTCCTGATATCAAGCTCGGTAAGGCGGTTTTCGGAGCAATCCAAAACTGCCAGATTGGTCAGGCTCCCCACGGACAGCGCGGTTAGCTGGTTGTCACCGCAATTCAAGTTTTTCAGCTGGGTCAGCTTCTCGATATCAAGCTCAGTAAGCAGGTTCGTACCGCAATTCAATTGTTCCAGCACGGTCAGATTCTCTACAGGCAATGCGGTTAGCTGGTTGTTGTCGCAATTCAGTACTGTCAGCTCGGTCAGATTCCCTACAGGCAGCTCAGTTAGCTGGTTGTAGGAGCAAGACAATTCTGTCAGCTGGCTCAGATTCTCCACAGGCAGCGCAGTTAGCTGGTTGTCGTTGCAACGCAAGTTTGTCAGCTTGCTCAGCTTCTCCACAAGCAGTGCGGTTAGCTGGTTGTTGGAACAATACAGTAGTGTCAGATTGGTCAGATTCTCCACAGGCAGCGCGGTTAGCTGGTTGTCACTGCAATACAAGTTTGTCAGATTGGTCAGTTTCTCCACAGGCAATGCGGTTAGCTGGTTGTCACCGCAAGACAAGCTTGTCAGATTGGTAAAGTATTCTATGCCGGAAATATCGGTCAGATTCTTACCTTCGATATTCAGTGATGTTACCGCTTCTATTGCTTTCTTGTTTTCTTCGGTCAGGAGCACGGTGCCACCGCCACCGGTCACTTCCCATCCCACTTGGTTACCCACCGCATTGATAAACGCCGGGTTGGTAATCGCCTCCTGGTAGGTGGCGCCGCTGAGGTCGATGGTTCCCAAGTCGAGAATCATGCCTGAGGCGAGATTCGTATCGCCGATGCCGCCGCTGGCAGTCTTGGTGAAAGAGGTGCCGTCCCGACGGGTAAAGGTCAGGGAGAAACCGTTCTTCAGCGCGGCGGGTTGTCCGCTATCAGTATTCACCGAAGGCGCTACCACAAAGTAATAGTCCGTACCGGTAGTGAAAGACCCGGTCAGGGTCACGTAGGGAACTGCCGCCATAACCATTTCCATACTCGGCGTATATCCATACTGTGCAGTACCGGAGAGGCCTGTTCCTCCCAGGTCGGTCAGCGTCACGCTCTCCAGTTCGTCGGCATTTCCGCAGCTGATGCTGAACTTCACCAGCGCGCAGAGGTTCTGGAAGCTCAGGTCGCCTCCCATGTCGGCAGTCATTGCCCACGAGGGGTTCAGCCCGGTGTCAAAGCCTCCTGCCTCGGCCGTCTGCACGGTCGGGAGGGTAAACCCAAGCATCGTCATCGCAGAGCTCCACTCACATCCCGCAAACATGTCCCGCGGATAGACGGCTATGTATTGCAGGGCATCCGCTTCGGCTGTGCCGGTAAAGGTAGCGGTGGGAGCTGCTGCCGACAGGTCGGTGGTAAAGGGGCTGCCCGGTTCTTCTACATAAAACTCTTCGGATGTGCAGGAGTATACGCCTATCACGTCATCGGGAGTCCAGTACACCGCATGGGAACCTTGCTCATCGCCCGGTTGCAGCGAGGTGCGCGTGCCGGCCGCCGGGGCGGGGGCGTTGGCGGTAAAGGTCATGGTCACTTGGTTTCCCGCAGGCGTGGTCTCCGGTTCGCCGAAAGTCTCGTCGTTGCCGCAGGCGGTAAAGCTCAGCGCCAGTGCGACTAAGGGCAATGCCCCGAAAAGATGTTTCATTGTTTTCATTGTCTTCGTCCGTTTTTTTAGTTGTCCCATACACCATTCCAGTGAGTTTCTTCAAAAGATTCATTCGAGGAACCATAACTGTCTACGCTTCCGCACAGCACGCCCTCGTTCTGTACTTAAATAATTTCACACTTGGGAGCCTCATAAATATTACACTCCGATTTTGTCTCTTCGTAATTTCTCATCCTATTTTTCAAATTAATCTGTTAATAAAAAACCGTTCACCCTTATTACGGGAAAACGGCGCAAAATTAACCTCTATGAATGACACACGAGGGACAATCTATGAAAATATGAGGGACAATTTAAGGAAAACAGTATTTTTTTACCGCACCAATGCCATGTTATTTTAAGAATACAACTTCAAATTCCGGCTATATGTCTTGACATTCGAGAAGCCACTGTTCACGGCTATTTCTTCCCTGTCGGCCGACGGATGCTGTTCCTTATATTTGATGGCTGCCTTTATGCGAAGACGGTTCACCTCGGCATAAAACGAGTCGAAACGTTCGTTCATCACCAAAGATACATATTTACTGTTGCTCTCCAACGCATCGGCAATGTCCGACAATTTAAGGTTAGGATTAAGGTAAAGTTTCTGTACGGTAAGAGCATGACGGATTTTTTCCTCAAGCTCATCCATGGTAGCGGCAGGAAGCGTGAAGGTATTATCCTTGTCCGCAGTCTGAACGGAAGAAATAATCTCCTCAATTTTTTCGGTAATTGCGGCTCCGGTCTCTTCCACCACATTACCGAGACCGCTACGCTGCGGATGAAGTATCTTAATCAGAATCACAACATGCATGACAGCAACGCAAACCTGAAGCAGCATGTTGTAGGCACGACTGCCGGAAACGAAAAGTATCCATGAGGCAATGATATAAACCAACGGAAGAAACACCACAAAACCGGCAAAACGCACAGGAAAATCATCGTCGTTGGAATATTCCTCTCTGTGATGTTTCCTTATCTGACGGTAAAGCCGCAACGTGACGTGAAGCAACTCAAACATTATAAGCAAGGAATACGCACCTATGAAAGGCATCAATATTCCACGGTGACGATATAGCACATCGCCCCCAATCCACGCAAAAGCCCACAATGCCGCTATCAGCAGAAAAGGCATGATACCGACAATGAAGAACACCGGCAAACGATGTTTCTTCTCATAAAAGAAAAAATGGCGGAAGGAAATAACGGCGGCTCCGGGAAGGAACAGAACGAGAAAGACCTGTACGAAAAGCCACGCGTCGGGACTGTCCATGCGGAAAAGCCATACTGCGGGCATGGCAAAACATGTATAGACAAACGTTATCAGCTTGCGGGCAGGATAGAAATATTCCTCATGCTCATCGAAAGGACGGCATAAATGGAAATAACGCACCAACGCACAAAACAGCGACGAGCAGACCATAACCAGACAGACTGCCGCATAGTATATTTCAGGTTCACGTAATATCATATCTGTATCTGTTATTCTACAGTTCGTCTGTATCCTTGTTGTTCACACCATAGCCGAAGAGGGAGAAATCGCCCATACACGGGTCGCCGGGGAATATCCCGTTAAGGGCGTCTGTTATCCTCTTGGCGTTTGTGAGCGAGAACACGGGCTTGTCCGTAAGGCCGAGAAGATGAGCCACACGGCATACGTGGGTGTCAAGAGGAATAATCAGGTCGGCGGCAGACATCCTTTTCCACACACCGAAGTCAACCGGCGAGTCCTGACGTACCATCCAGCGCAGGAACATGTTTAACTTTTTCTGAGGCGAACGGTCGGACACCTCAAGAAACGCGCATAGTTTCTGCATAGGTGTTCCGGCATATTCCAATAGCCTGTCTTCCAAAGTTTTTCCTTCGGAATAGACGGAATAAAGTTTTTCAAGATAAAAACGGAAGTCGGAATGCGATACCATCCTGTAGAAACTGCTCTTGTCGTCGGCACAGAAATCATCTCTCCACTTTCCGGAGAGAATATATTCAAGAGGTGAATGCCCCATAATGACGTCCAGCTCGTCCGCCTTGCGAAGTATCATCTTGCGGTTGCCGAAACTGAGGACTGCCGTCAGCAAGCCCGAAATCTCAATATCCTTCTGCTCAACATATCTGTGTGGAAACTGCACCGGATCGTCCGGAATAAACGATGCGCAATGGTAAGTGGCAGCCCACTCTTTCAATAGTTTTATAGTTTCTGTTTCCATAATTATTCTGTTTTTTTCCAATAAAAAGGCTAGGCATAAAAAAAGGGAATCTTCCCAGACTCCCAATCTTCATTAACCTTAAATCTAATACCATGAAAAACACAGTGCAAATATACAGGTTTTATGTTATGTAACATATAAAATACAAAAGAAAAATTTTATATTTAACTTTTTTACACAATAAAATTATACTAATACACCTCTTAAGAATATTTATTAACACTAAGTATTACTTTTCCTCCTCGAAATTTCATCCCTAAGCATCGCAGCCCTCTCATAATCTTCATTATTAACAGCAGCCTCCAAATCCATTTTCAACATATCTGTACCTACAGAATTTAGCGGCATACTAAATCCGGAGCCATCGGGTGTTACAAGGCGTATTTTTTCCTTTTCAAGCAATTCTTCTAAAACATAGACAGGATATCCCATTTTAAAGGACAAAGCCAATGCGTCTGTAGGACGTGAATCTATTTTAAAAGTGCTTCCATCAGAGCGTTTACAATAAACATAGGAATTGAAAATGCCATCATTTACATCATATATAACAGCCTTATCTATAGAAACGCCTGCCTCATGCAATATAGAATTGACAAAATCGTAAGTCAATGGACGAGGAGATTTATAACCTGTCATGCATGTCCTCAAATCTGTAGCTTCCCTATCACCTATAATCATGGCTAAACGCCTTCCTACCTCACAACTGGTAACTTCTTCCAAAATCAGAGCGTGCGATGTAGACGGCTTTAATAAATTAGATATTCCTATTAAAATAACTTCTATTTCATTCATATAAATCTGCTATTACCATATCAATAACAAATATAGTGAAAAAAATATAGCTTACACTATAAATCATGAAATAATAGAAAACACATAACAAAGAAAGTTTTACAGAATAAAAATGTAGTATTGATTTTTATTTATATTTTTGCACAATTTAAAATAAGAACTAAACAGCAAAGTACAGATGGAAAACGAACATTGGTATGCGATGTACGTAAAAATGCATCACGAAAAAAAAACAGCAGAAAAACTTTCCAATATGGGAATCACTAACTATTTGCCATTGCAGGAAACCATCAGACAATGGAGCGACAGAAAGAAAAAAATACAAGTGGTTATTATTCCTATGATTATATTTGTAAAGTCGAATGAAAAAACCAGAATTGAAATTCTAAAGAATGTCCCTTCCATAAACGGTACAATGATAGATAAGGCCACACATAAACCGGCTATAATAAGAGACGAAGAAATGGAACGCTTTATGTTCATGTTGGATTATTCAGATGAGGCTGTACAATTTACTAATGAACAATTAAAACCGGGAGAAAAAGTTGAAGTAATTAAAGGCCCATTATGCGGACTGAAAGGTGAACTAATAGAAATAGACGGAAAAAGCCAAGTTTCTGTCAGACTTAACATGCTGGGGTGTGCAATGGTAGAAATGCCTGTTGGCTACCTGAAAAAGATAGAAAACCAAGAGTGATGGCATCAAATTGACACACATAAATCATTAAAACAGCAAAAATGAAATTTTTACTTGCCGTTTTAATGATTTTTTCTAATTTTGCAGTCATACGTGCGACAAGAAGTCGTACAAGTAATTGTTCAGCATGATGTCTGAACCTGTTGTTCCGTCAACAGTAGCCTAAAGAGGCGTGCTTTACGAGTAATTGTTTGGTGCGAAGCCCTCTTGACAATATGG
>NZ_JADYTF010000069.1 GCF_021530995.1 Bacteroides caecigallinarum | reverse complement strand
AAGATGATTACGAGCCGATTTAATTTTATGAGAATTAAATTTAGAATTATCGGAGCTGTATGCGGTGAAAGTCGCACGTACAGTTCTTAATGGGGAAAGCGGCAGCAATGCCGCCGACCTACATAACAAAGACAAGAAGATATGAGAAATCTACAGACAGAACAGCCGGAGAAGACCTTCAGGCTCAAGACTTACAAGAAGAACGAACTGGCGATGATGTATTTTCCCGACGTTACGAAGGACGCTGCCTCGAGGAACTTCCGCCGCTGGATAAGGCAATGCCCGCCCATGATGAAGGAACTCCAGGCGATGGGGTACGACAAGAACCGCCAGTACCTGCTCAAGGCGGAGGTGGAAGTGATAGTCAGACACCTGGGAGAACCGTATTAGCAGGTTTCACCGGATGCTTTTTTCATTGTTTTTCTCCCGTTTGATTTGATTTTCCGTTATTAAAAGTTACTTTTGTGACAATAACACTAAATTGACCGGCATGAAATACCCTATAGGAATACAAAGTTTCGACAAATTAATTGAGAACGGATTTCTCTATATCGACAAAACGGATTTGGTTTACCGACTGACGCACGAAGGCAACATTTATTTTCTGAGCCGTCCACGCAGGTTCGGAAAAAGTCTGCTGGTATCTACACTCAAGAACTATTATCTGGGCAGGAAAGAGCTGTTCAGGGGCTTGAAGATTGATTCTTTGGAAAAGGACTGGAAGGTACATCCGGTGTTTCATATAGACTTCAATTCCACGAACTTTACCATCCGTAGGACGCTGTGGCAGAAGCTGAACGCTCTGATTGGAGACTGGGAAACGAAATATGGAGTGACAAAACCTGAAGAGGGACTTGATTTGGGCGACAGGTTCATAAGGGTACTCGAAGCCGCCCACAACCGGACAGGGCTGCGTGCCGTGGTACTGGTGGACGAGTATGACAAGCCCATGCTGGACGTGCTGGATGTGGGCAAGAGTCTGGAGGAGGAACACCGCAACATCCTGAAGGGATTCTATTCCGTGTTCAAGGGAGCCGACGAGCATCTGCAGTTCGTGTTCCTTACGGGAGTGACCAAGTTCTCGCAGGTGAGCGTGTTCAGCGGATTCAACCAGCCCAATGACATAAGTATGAGCATGAAGTATGAAACGGTGTGCGGAATAACTCAGAAGGAGTTGGAAACTGTATTCCGTGAGCAGATTGGAGATATGGCGGATATGTACGGATGCCCGTACAGTGAGATGATGGAGAGGCTGAAAAGACGTTATGACGGCTATCACTTCAGTAGGAAGATGACGGATGTGTATAATCCGTTCAGCCTTCTTAATGCTTTCGAATCGGAGGAAATGAACGACTACTGGTTCAAGAGCGGCACCCCTACTTATCTGCTTCGCCTGCTGGCGCACTCGGACGAGAATATGAACGAGATAACGGGCAGATATTACTCGCCCGAGGAGTTTATAGACTATAAGGCTACGGTGGAGCAACCTCTTCCGATGATTTACCAGAGCGGGTATCTGACCATCAAGAAGTATGACATGGAAGAAAACTCCTTCCTGCTGGATTATCCGAACAATGAGGTAAAGGAAGGGTTCCTGTCGCTCGTCGCAGCAGGATATTTCAACACGCGCGAAAGCGTGGATTCGTGGATAAGAAGCGCGGTGAGACAGCTCAAGAAAGCACAACTGGATGATTTCCGCGACGGTCTGACTTCCTTCCTGGCAAGCATCCCATACACCATGCGCCGCAAGGAAAACGAGCGTGAGAGGGAGCGCTACTTCCACTATACCTTCTATCTGATTATGCGCCTGATAAGTGTCTATACAGTCTATACCGAGAAGGTGCAGAGCCACGGAAGAGTGGACTGCATAGTAGAGACCCCGGACTATGTATATATCTTCGAGTTCAAACTTGACGGCACGGCGGATGAAGCCCTTCGCCAGATTGAGGAGAAGGGATATGCACTGGAGTACGCTGCCGACAGACGCAAGATATATAAAATCGGTGCTGTTTTCTCGTCGGAGACGGGAACGATAGCGGAATTTGATTATCTCTGAAACGAAAAACAAACCATAAGCACATCTTTACATACGCAAACCGTGTTTTTATTTATGGTTTAAACCGTTTTTTCAGCAGTTTAGACTGAGTGATAATGACATTCTTTATTAGTGCTACCGGATAGAACAAAGCTTCTTGGGGAGCATAGTGGTAGAGGCGGGATATACGGCGTAGAGCAATGCTGAAGGTGTGCCACTTGCCTCGCCAATAGCCTTTGGGACGGGGCGAATTGCGGCTGTCGTACTTTCCGAAGTTTCCTGTGGCGAATATCTCTTTTATCAACTCTTCTCCAAGATGCCGGCTTGATGATGTGTCGAACGGGAAATATTCAGGTTTCAGACCAAGATAACTGACCGCTACATAGCCAAAGGCACAAGCAGCACGGTAGAGTCCCAAGCGATGAAGGTCACGGCTCAGACGTGGAATATCGATGTCGGCTGCACGACGGTAGAAGAAACAACTCCAGTCGCAGAGCTGGCGCAATCCTATACCGCCGCCCAGAAAGTGTTCAAAGGCGTGTAGGAAAATGTAGAGGGCATTGAATGTGGGTGGAGGGGTAGGCATATCTATGATATGTTCGGCTCCATCGGGATACCATTCTCTCACCAGGCGCATGAAGCGATGGTTTGCCAGCGGATTGCCCATCCTGCTCACGAGGCGGTGATTCTCTATGTGTACTCCATCCCATTCATAGCTGGCATGCTTGTCGGACTCTTCGGATGTAGGGACTGCTCCTTCCTCGAGAAGGACACTGTTTGCAACCGTCTGCCCTTCTTCACCGAGATAGATATCTATATCTCCACACTGACGATGACGGGGATTGCGATAGTAGAAAGCCATACCCTGCCCCTTGAGAAGAACAGGATGAAGACCGGATGCGGCATACAGACTGTTTAGACGTCCTACCATACGGTTAAGACGGTCGTTTGCCTGCTCTATCTGAAGTGTCTGTGCAGCCAGTTGCAAATATAGATTACGGGGTGGATACAGATTGGGGGGCAGGGTGTTTATTCCGTCGAAGAATACAGACAGAAGGGACTGTGTGGATGCCAACCTGTAGAGTTGTTGCCACCGTGCAGGGGTCATTCCGCTGAAAAGTGAAGTGTCGGGAGGTGTACCCCATAATCCGGCGCGGATAAGCGAGAAGAATATTTCGTACATTTTGGTATTTATGAAATTATGTCGACAAATTTAATTCTTTATGTGAAGTCCGCAAAATTACGGGCTAGCTAAATCATATCCAAATCTATCTACTCATGTAAACTTGTGAAACATGAAAAGATAAATATCACAAATTGGGAGGAACTTTGATTTTTTTTATGTACCTTTGGGCTTCGGTATTAAAAAATAAACATAAAACTGCTAATATGGAAAATAGAAGTTTAGTTACTATTGCCGAACATTCCAAAGAGAAAATACTCTATCTTCTGGAAATGGCAAGAGAATTTGAGAAGAAGCCGAACCGTAGCCTTCTGGCAGGAAGAATTGTGGCAACACTGTTCTTCGAACCTTCTACAAGAACACGTCTCAGTTTTGAAACTGCTGCCAACCGTCTTGGAGCTAAAGTAATAGGATTTACAGATCCTAAAGTGACAAGCTCGTCGAAAGGTGAGACACTGAAGGACACTATAATGATGGTGAGTAACTATGCAGACATTATCGTGATGAGACACTATCTGGAAGGTGCCGCAAGATATGCAAGCGAAGTGACAAAAGTGCCTATCGTAAATGCCGGCGACGGTGCAAACCAGCATCCTTCGCAAACTATGCTTGACTTATATTCCATATACAAGACTCAGGGTACTCTGGAAAACCTGAACATCTACATGGTGGGCGACTTGAAATATGGTCGTACAGTACACTCTCTGCTGATGGCCATGCGCCACTTCAATCCTACATTCCACTTCATTGCTCCGGACGAACTGAAAATGCCGGAAGAATATAAAATCTACTGCAAGGAACATAATATCAAATATGTGGAGCACACTGATTTCAACGAGAATGTAATTGCCGACGCAGATATTCTTTATATGACACGTGTGCAGAGAGAACGCTTCACCGACTTGATGGAATACGAGAGAGTAAAAGATGTATATATTCTGAACAACAAGATGCTGGACAAGACACGCCCTAACCTGCGTATACTACATCCGCTCCCAAGAGTGAACGAAATTGCTTACGACGTAGATGACAATCCAAAAGCATACTACTTCCAGCAGGCACAGAACGGACTCTACGCACGTCAGGCAATTCTTTGCGACGTATTGGGAATTACACTTGACGAGGTAAAAGCCGATACTGAAAAATAATAACAGAATATAAATATATTTTGACCATGAACGAAAAAAAAGAACTGCAGGTGGCCGCTCTTGAAAACGGCACTGTAATAGACCATATACCGTCAGACAAACTTTTCACCGTAGTTTCACTGCTGAACCTTAAAGACATGGACAGCAATATCACTATTGGATATAACCTTGAAAGCAAGAAACTGGGCAAAAAGGGTATCATCAAAATAGCTGACAAGTTTTTCACTGACGAAGAAATCAACCGTATTTCTGTAGTTGCGTCAAACATAAAGCTGAACGTGATCAGAAACTATGCTGTGGTGGAAAAGAAAGAAGCAATCATGCCTGACGAACTGAAAGGGATAGTGAAATGCAACAATCCGAAATGTATCACAAACAACGAACCGATGCAGACATGGTTCCACGTGACTGACAAGGAAAAAGGCTTGCTGAAATGTCATTACTGCGAAAAGGAGCAGCAGAAGGATAATATAAAACTTATCTGAGACAATGAAGCAGGACTGGAAACCCGGAACAATGGTTTATCCGCTTCCTGCCGTTATGGTGAGTTGCGGAAGTTGTGAAGAGGAATATAACATTATAACTATAGCGTGGGTGGGTACTATCTGTACCAACCCACCTATGTGTTACATATCGGTAAGGCCGGAACGACACTCCTACCCTATTCTGAAAAAGAATATGGAATTCGTGATAAACCTTACCACTAAAGATATGGCATACGCCACAGACTGGTGTGGGGTGAGATCGGGAAAGAACTTCAACAAGTTCAGTGAAATGAAACTTACCCCTGGAAAAGCATCGGTAGTCAATGCTCCAATCATTGAAGAGTCGCCACTGTGTATAGAATGCAGAGTGAAAGAGGTGATTTCATTAGGATCGCACGATATGTTCATAGCCGATGTGGTGAACGTTAAAGCTGATGAAAAATACCTTGATTCGGAAACAGGAAAATTCGAACTTGCAAAATCGAACCTTCTTGTGTACGCACATGGAGGATATTATGAAACGGGAAAGAAAATAGGCAAATTCGGATGGTCGGTAGAAAAAAAGAAATAGCCAGCCAATGAAAAAATTATGCTTGACAATACTCTCAGCAATAATGCTTGCATGCAGCGCAAACCTGTATGCACAGGATATTATGCTGCATGACACCAAGCAGAAAAAACAAAAAATAAGTATCGGTATCAAAGGTGGATTCAACTCTACAATGATGTTTACCGACGAACTACGCTATGGGGAACAGGATATAACGGACATTCAAAATAACTATAAGGTAGGATACATCGGAACACTGTTCGTACGAATACCCGTAAAGAACAAACATTTCCTACAGCCAGAAGTATCGTATGCTGTATCGCAGGGAAGTATAAGCATGAGTAACCTCAGAGAGAATGTAACCATTCTGGAAGACAACGCACTGATTAAAACCAAAATATCATCGCTCGAAGTACCGCTACTGTATGGATATAAGTTTATAGACTCATACCCGTATGGTATGTCTTTTTTCTTAGGACCTAAAGTGGCTTGGACCTTAAAAAAACAAACTTCAAGCGAATATTCCGGGTTTTATCAGAAAAACATCAAAGAAAACATCAAGCCATTCAATTATAGCGCGGTACTGGGAATTGGAGTAAATATATCAAACATTTTTTTCGACTTCAGATACGAAATAGGATGTAATAACATTACGGAATCCATAGTATACGATAAAAGTCAGACTATGGAACCATACAACGAAAAAGAATTGACACTCAAAAGACGAAAAAACATTCTGAGTTTTTCCGTAGGTGCAATATTCTGATTGAAACATTATTTTTAACATATAATATATTGATTAACTATGAAAAGAGATGATTTGATTTTCGGTATTATAGAAAAAGAACATCAGCGCCAGCTTAAAGGTATAGAGCTGATTGCATCGGAAAACTTCGTAAGCGACCAGGTTATGGAAGCTATGGGTTCTTGTCTTACTAACAAATATGCTGAGGGGTATCCCGGAAAAAGATATTACGGAGGTTGCGAGGTAGTCGACCAGAGCGAACAGATTGCCATTGACAGACTTAAACAGATTTTCGGAGCAGAATGGGCTAACGTTCAGCCACACTCTGGAGCACAGGCTAATGCTGCAGTATTTTTGGCAGTATTAAATCCAGGTGACAAGTTTATGGGACTTAACCTGGCTCACGGAGGACATCTGTCACACGGTTCTGCTGTAAACACATCAGGTATACTTTATACTCCATGCGAATACAATCTTAATAAGGAAACAGGAAGAGTGGATTATGACCAGATGGAAGAAATCGCTCTGAGAGAAAGACCGAAACTCATCGTAGGTGGTGGTTCTGCATATTCAAGAGAATGGGACTACAAGAGAATGAGAGATATTGCCGACAAGGTAGGTGCATTGCTTATGATTGACATGGCTCATCCTGCAGGACTTATTGCAGCCGGATTACTAGACAACCCTGTGAAATACGCACATATCGTAACATCAACAACTCACAAGACATTGCGCGGTCCTCGCGGTGGTGTAATCATGATGGGCAAGGACTTCCCTAACCCATGGGGAAAGACTACTCCAAAGGGTGAAATAAAGATGATGTCACAACTTCTTGACTCGGCTGTATTCCCTGGCATTCAGGGTGGTCCGCTGGAACATGTCATCGCAGCCAAAGCTGTTGCATTCGGCGAATGTCTGCAGCCGGAATATAAAGAGTACCAAATGCAGGTTAAGAAAAACGCAGCTGCCCTGGCACAGGCTCTTATGGACAGAGGATTTACAATCGTTTCCGGTGGTACAGACAATCACTCAATGCTTGTAGACCTCAGAACCAAATATCCTGACCTTACAGGTAAAGTAGCAGAAAAGGCTTTGGTATCGGCAGACATCACAGTAAACAAGAACATGGTTCCGTTCGATACACGTTCTGCCTTCCAGACTTCAGGTATACGTCTTGGAACTCCTGCAATCACTACCCGTGGTGCTAAAGAAGACCTGATGTATGAAATAGCTGAAATGATTGAAACAGTTCTTTCAAATGTTGACAATGAAGAAGTTATCGCTTCAGTAAGAGCAAGAGTGAACGATAAGATGAAAGATTATCCTATTTTTGCTTATTAAAATAAAAAAATAAAAACAAAAATCAGTGTCCGGCGTAAACAAATTATGCCGGACATTTGTTTAATATCCAGATACAATTAAGCACTTAATAAAAAATGAAAACTTACAAACATATAGCATTAGTACTATGTGCCGGAATGATGATGGGCAGTTGTGGTATGACCAACACTGCTAAAGGCGGCATGATAGGTGGAGGCAGCGGAGCTGCACTCGGTGCATTGATAGGCGGACTGGCCGGTAAAGGTAAAGGGGCAGCAATAGGTGCCGCTGTAGGAGCAGCAGTGGGTACAGGTGCCGGAGTACTTATCGGAAAGAAAATGGATAAAGCTGCCGAAGAGGCTGCAAAAATAGAAAATGCACAAGTAGAACAAGTGACGGACAACAATGGCCTGCAAGCGGTAAAAATCACTTTTGCTTCGGGAATACTGTTCAGTACAAGTAGTTCTACATTGAGTACATCAGCCAAAAACTCATTGACTGATTTTGCAAATAATGTGCTTAAACAGAATCCAAACATGGATGTTGTGATTTATGGATACACAGACAATACAGGATGGAAAAACTCTACAGCATCGGAAAGTGTACAGAAAAACATTGAACTCTCAAAACAACGTGCAGCAAGTGTTTCAGGTTATCTACTTGCTTCCGGTGTATCAGGCAATCAGATAAAAAGCGTTGAAGGTTACGGAGAAGAAAATCCCGTTGCAAGCAACAGTACAGAAGCGGGACGTCAGGAAAACAGACGTGTAGAAATATACATGTATGCAAGCGAAGAAATGATCAAACAGGCCGAAAACGGAACATTACAATAAAAAGATATAAAAAGTTGTCCGGGAATAAAATCCGGGCAACTTTTTTTATTTTACTCTTATCACTCTTACTCCGGTATGTTTGTTTCGCTCCTTAAGATAATCAAAAAGAGATAAAGAATCTATTACTACTTTTCCATGTAGAGACGATGCATGAAGCAGATGCAAACGTCCGTCAATCCAAACGGCAAAGCCCAAGTGTACAACATCAAGACCTGGTATACTGGTGGTAAGCGCAAGAATATCACCATCTTTGATTTTAATTTCAGACGCCGGTAAATCAAGAAGTTCTTTCGGGACGTATGGCATTTCATATTTACTCCATCTTTGCTCAATATGTCTCATCACGGACAATAGTGAGTCGTTGTCCTTCAATTGATTATAAAGATGGGAATGTTCTGTCATAAAATTCAGCGGACAGACTCTAGTCTCATGATCAAAATGAGTAGTGAGTTCTTTTAATATACCTTTATTCTGATTATCTTCAACCCAATCGGAGAAATAATGAAGCCTTGAAGTATAACCTTGTATTTTCCCTTCTCTGTATCTGATTCTTGTGAGTGATTCTATATAGTCACGATATTCCGGATTTTGTTTTGCGGATGCAAGATATAATGCCAAAACATTCTCTACATAAGTAGTACAATCCAAAGAATCTGTACGAACCACTAATTTTTCGTTACTGCCTCTGTCCAAAGTGCCACCTTGATATGGAATACCTTTCATACTGCTGGCAAAGAACAATAGACGTTCGGCACCTGAATTAAAACTCACACTTTTTGATTTGTGCAAGATACTGTCTATCCGTAAGGTATCTGCCTGTCCGGAAAAACAGAAAGGGGCATTAATCAATGCCCCCAATAATATAAACAGTATTTTATTTTTCATTCTCCGGCTCACCTTTAAGAATTGGTAATGTAATCTGATATTTGACAGCCAATATTCGTACTATGAAAACAGATATTCCGCATGCTATCTGGGATATAAAACTCTCAAATCCTACCATAGAACAAATCCAATATACAATACCTCCTACGACACAAGCCATAGCGTAGATTTCTTTTCTGAAAATAAGAGGAATCTCATTTATAAATACATCGCGTATAACTCCTCCAGCTGCACCGGTAATACTACCCATGATTATGGCTACCCAAAATGAATATCCCAAATCAAGACTTTTAGTGGCACCAACAACTGTAAACAATGCCAATCCGATACTGTCGAAAATAAAAAAAGTATTGTTGAGATGTATCAGATACTGACGGAACAATATCACAAAAAACATAGCCATGGCAGTACATATAAGATAAATAGGATCTGTCATCCAGGCAGGAGTAACATCAAGAAGCAAATCACGCAATGTTCCTCCACCAATAGCTGTAGCCAAACCAACGACATAGGCTCCAAACCAATCAAACCTTTTGGCCGAAGCCAGACGGATACCACTAATGGCAAATGCAAATGTACCTACAAAATCAAGAATTTCTACAAAAGAAGGTATTTCAAACATATATATTTTTTATTTTATTACAATCACCACGTATAATTAACACCGAAACTGAATAATTCCTGGAACTGGAAATAGCTTTGATCTGGCTCTTTTGTCACTCCATCGTCAAATCTTCCGTGCATGAACAACTTGGTTGACAAATATTTATTAAAGACGAAGGTAAAGGTATTTTCCCATTCTCCAAGAACTTTTTCATAATTTGTAGTATAAGAAAATTTAGATTCCCATAGCAACGATGGTATTATCTTCCATGTAAGGGTAGCATTGACACGCGAACCTAGTACACTTTCTTTCTTATGCCCTTCTTTAATATTAAACTTGGTAGGATCCACCTCATCACTCATTACACTATACAAAGTATAGTTGAGAGGATTTAACAGAACTGATAAGTTCACCTTACTATCTTTAACAAATTTATAGTCCATACCAAGACCGATATTTAAAGTTGCAGGAGAGAAAAGTGCTGATACCAAATCATCTGAATTAGTGGCATAATTCGAGAAGAACTGTGTCTGGAATTCGGCAGAAAGTGTATAATACCAGTTTTGAATAGCCTTATAACCTAACTTGGAAGTCAAACGCAGCAAGTCATTGTTAGCCTTGTACGTATGGACTGTGTCCGAAGGAGCAGTAATGAATCCCAACTTCCATTCCAGTTTAGTTTCAAACTGAGTCTTCTGTTTATCATCATACTTAATCTGCCATGAAAAACCGGAAAGCAATGATTTTGTACTCTCACCACCTTTATACCAATTCTCAGATATAAAGTTCTGAGAGAACTGCAAGTATCCACTTCCTCCCGAAGTCCAGAAATTAGGTTTCAATACCAGCAGATCCGATTCTGACATTTGGGCTATTCCAGCATTATTATCAATAAGACTTATAATGTTTTCTTCCTTATATGCTGATTTCATATCTTCTGACGAAAGAAAATCAAGGCTCTCAAGACTGGTTTCATTCTTAAGGACCAGTTCTGGATAGTTAACATAGAAATCCAATAATTGCCTATTGATTTTTCTGTCAAGTTCTGATGAGATCGGCATATGAGGCATACCTTTTTCAATCATACCAGCTTTTCTTACAGAATCCTCCACCAGAATATCTTTCGGATACCATCCATCAACACTAGAAGCCTCCTCGAAAGCTTTGGAATAATATGTCAACGGTACGACAAATTTATAATAATCAGCTTTCATATTTATTTCAGAAAGTGATAGATATATATCGTCCCATCTATCTTGTGCCCACTCTGTATATTCTCTGTAATCCGAATAAATCTTATTCAAATCAATAACAGACTGAGGAATAACAACAATCGGCTTCTTAGGAACAGAAGGCTTTATTATTGAATCAGTTTTTGGCTTTATAATTGAGTCCGGACAAATGACTATAGAATCCGATTTGGCTTTTATAATCGAATCAACACTTAAAGTATCCAAATCCATTTTCAAAGTATCAGAAACAACTTTAAACAATGTTGTGTCATTCAACAGTGAATCTAAATCGATAATAGAATCCTGAAGAATTTCCAATCCAGAATTCTGTACCAAAGAATCCTGCCTCATATTTGAGAATGCAGGATTATCGGCAAATAAATCATTAATAAATAAAGATGCCAATAAAAATAGAGCCGTTAATGTTTTCATTTTTATATTTTTGTGTTACAAACTAAATGCAAAAATACAATATATTTCATTTACTGAACATTAATATATAGAAATATATGATACGTATGTAAACTTATTGCTCTATTTACAATGTTTTGACTTTTTATATCTTGACTTTCGGCTTTTTTTTATAAATTTGCACACTTGTAGAAATATTTCTTATTGAAACAAATTTTTAAACATACATTATTGTGGCAGAAACAAAGTACATTTTCGTAACAGGTGGTGTTGCCTCCTCTTTAGGTAAAGGTATCATTTCATCTTCAATAGGTAAATTGCTGCAAGCAAGAGGCTACAGCGTAACTATCCAAAAGTTCGACCCGTATATCAACATTGACCCGGGTACTCTGAATCCGTATGAACACGGAGAATGCTACGTAACTGTTGACGGACATGAAGCTGACCTTGACCTTGGACACTACGAACGTTTCCTTGGTATCCAGACAACAAAGGCCAACAACATTACTACAGGACGTATTTACAAGAGTGTAATCGACAAAGAACGTCGCGGTGACTATTTGGGTAAGACTATCCAGATTATCCCTCACATCACTGATGAAATCAAACGTAACGTAAAATTACTTGGTAACAAAAACCAGTTCGACTTCGTTATCACTGAAATCGGAGGAACAGTTGGCGATATAGAATCATTGCCATATCTTGAAAGTATCCGTCAGTTGAAGTGGGAACTTGGCAGAAATGCTTTGTGCGTTCACCTTACTTATGTTCCTTATCTTGCAGCCGCAGGAGAGCTTAAAACTAAACCAACCCAGCACTCTGTAAAAGAACTTCAGTCTGTAGGTATCCAGCCAGATATCCTTGTATTACGTACAGAGCACGAACTGAGCCTTGGATTGAGAAAGAAAGTTGCATTGTTCTGCAATGTAGACGAAAATGCAGTAATCCAGTCTAAGGATATGCCTACAATCTACGAAGTACCTCTCCGTATGCAGGAACAGAAGCTGGATGTAACAATCCTTGAAAAGATGGGATTGCCTGTAGGTGAGACTCCAAGCCTTGGTCCATGGAAAGAATTCCTGAACCGCAGATACAATGCTACTGAAAAGGTAAGAATTGCATTGGTCGGTAAATACGATTTGCAGGATGCATACAAATCAATCCTCGAAGCATTGTCACAGGCTGCTACTTACAATGACCGCAAGGCAGACATTCATTTCGTTAACAGTGAAAAACTTACTGACGACAACATTGCTGAAGCTCTGAAAGACATGGACGGAGTTATTATCTGCCCAGGATTCGGACAGCGCGGTATCGAAGGTAAGTTTGTGGCTATCAAATATTGCCGTACACACAATGTTCCTACATTCGGTATTTGCCTTGGTATGCAGTGTATGGCTATCGAATTTGCAAGAAACGTACTAGGCTACGAAGATGCAAACAGCCGTGAAATGGACGAAAAGACTCCTCACAACGTTATTGACATCATGGAAGAACAGAAATCCGTTACAAACATGGGTGGTACAATGCGTTTGGGAGCATACGAATGTGTACTCGACAAAGATTCAAAAGCATACGAAGCTTACCAGAGCGAACACATTCAGGAACGTCATCGCCACCGCTATGAGTTCAACAACGACTACAAGGAAGAATATATTAAGGCAGGAATGAAATGTACAGGTATCAACCCAGAATCTGATTTGGTTGAAATCGTAGAAATACCTGCTTTGAAATGGTTTGTAGGTGTTCAGTTCCACCCAGAATACAGCAGTACGGTTCTGAAACCACATCCATTGTTCTTGTCATTCATTAAAGCTGCAATTGAAAAGTAATTAATAAACTACTAAGAAAAAATGGACAAAAACACGTTAGTAGGCTTCGTCCTGATTGGAGCTGTTATTATTGGTTTCGGAATATACAACACACCTAATCAGGAAGAAAGAGCTCGTGCGCAACATTATCAGGATTCTATACAGCAAGTAATCAAGGAGAAAGAAGAATTGATGAAGAAGCAGGAAGCAGCCGCTGAACAGAAGGCAATGATGGTTGATTCTACTTCGACATTCTTCAATGCTTCAAAAGGCACAGAACAGTTCATCACATTGAGCAACGACCTTATTGACGTTACAATCTCAAACAAGGGTGGACGTGTCAGCAAGGCTATGCTGAAAGAATATAAAGACCAGAAGAAAGAACCACTTGTACTGTTCGATGGTACTGATGCTTCGTTAAATATCGGATTTGAAGGTAAAAATGAAAATATCATGAGTAGCCAGATGTATTTCGAAGCTACAAACGTTACAGACAGCACAGTAACTATGAGACTGAATGCTGCAAACGGCAGTCATCTGGATTTCTGCTACAAGCTTATTCCAAACTCATACATGGTAAACTTTACAGTACAGGCTACAGGAATGCAGAATTTCTTCTCGCCTTCTGTCAAGACCATGACTATCGACTGGAAGCAGAGAGCACGCCAGATGGAGAAAGGTTATACTTTCGAACAGCAGTACACATCTTTGACATACAAGCCTGTAGATGACAGTTTCGACAATCTTGACAAGGCTAAAGATGAAAAAGAAACAATACAGGAAGCTCTTGACTGGGTAGCTTTCAAAAACCAATACTTCTCATGTGTGTTCATGGCTGAGAAGAATTTTGAGAACGCTACATTGGAATCGAAAATGGAACAGAAAGGCAGCGGCTACATGAAGAACTATCATGCAGACATGCAGACAGCTTTCGACCCTACAGGTGCACAGCCAAGCAACTTCCAGTTCTATTTCGGACCTAACCACTTCAAGACTCTCCTTGCGAGCAACGATTTAAGTTTTGCAGACAAAGATCAGGAACTTGAAGACCTGGTTTATCTGGGATGGCCTATTATCCGCTGGATAAACCGCTGGTTTACAATCAACCTGTTCGACTGGTTGTCAAGCTGGGGACTGAGCATGGGTATGGTTATTCTGCTTATGACTATCATCGTTAAGATTTTGGTTCTTCCTACAACATGGAAATCATTCATATCATCAGCAAAGATGAGAGCACTGAAGCCATACGTAGAAAAGATTAATCAGAAATACCCGAAACAGGAAGACGCACTGAAGAAACAACAGGAAACAATGGCACTCTACAGCCAGTACGGAGTAAGCCCGATGGGAGGATGTCTGCCAATGTTGCTTCAGACACCGGTGTTCATGGCATTGTTCTTCTTTGTTCCGAATGCGATAGAATTGCGCCAGCAAAGTTTCCTTTGGGCAGACGACCTTTCTGCATACGATGACCTGATTAGCTGGAGCACTTCAATTCCTCTCTTGGGCAATCACTTGAGTCTGTTCTGCCTGTTGTTCAGCGTTACAACAATCATAAACCAGCTGGTTATGATGAAACAGCAGAATATGGGTGACAATCCTCAGATGGCTGCCATGAAATGGATGATGTACATCATGCCTGTGATGTTCTTCTTCATATTCAATGAATATGCTTCAGGATTGAGTTACTATTACTTCATCTCAAGTTTGATAGGTATCCTCACTACATGGATTATGTACAAGGTTACTGACGAGAAGAAACTTCTTGCACAGCTTGAAGCTAACAAGAAAAATCCTTCACAGATGAAGCAGAGCAGCCTGTTGTCAAGACTTGAGGCTCTTCAGAAAGAACAGGAACGTCTTCAGAAAGAACGTCAGGAGAGAATGAATAAGAAATAATCATTATTCAACTATAGAGTATTGTCATTCAGGGGTAATGTCTCATTCCCTGGATGGCAATATTTTTTTAATCGAATATCAAAACTATTACAATCATGAATAAAAATCTCATTACAATGACTGCCGCTACATTAATGCTAGCTACATCAGCATGCGTAAGCACTGAAAAGTCTGCCGAGAACGAAACAGTTATAATCGGCAAGCAGGAAATAAAGATAGAGAACGGACGCCTTACCCCAGAGGCTCTTTGGGCAATGGGACGTATAGGAAGCTCAACTGTATCACCGGACGGTAAAAAGATTGCTTATACTGTTTCTTACTACAGTGTAAAAGAAAATAAAAGCCACACAGTCATCTATATGATGAATGCAGACGGAAGCGAAAACGCCCTCCTTACCACTACATCTGCAAGCGAATATGAACCGGCATGGATCAAAAATGGAGAAAAACTTGCGTTCCTTTCAAATGGCCAGATTTGGGAGATGAATCCTGACGGAACAGAGCGCAAACAACTGTCGGACTACGAAGGAGGAATAGATGCTTTCAGCTTCTCACCTGATGGCACTAAAGTATTGTTTATTTCACAGGTTAAATATGGAGAACATACTGTGGATAAATATCCTGACCTGGACAAAGCTACAGGTATGGTGATTGACGATCTGATGTACAAACACTGGGATGAATGGGTACAGACTGTTCCTCATCCATTCGTTGCAGATTTCGACGGAAACAAAGTAGGTACAGCTACTGATATAATGGAAGGCGAACCATACGAATCGCCAATGAAACCTTTCGGTGGAATCGAACAGCTGGCATGGAGCAACGATTCTAAACAGATTGCATACACATGCCGAAAGAAGACAGGATTGGAATATTCCGTTTCTACAGACTCTGACATCTATCTTTACAACATCGAAAGCAGGGAAACAAGAAATCTTTGCAAAGAAGATGCAAAAGACAAGAACATGGGATACGACACTAACCCTCGATTCTCGCCGGACGGAACAATGATAGCATGGCAGAGCATGGAACGCGACGGATATGAAAGCGACCGTAACCGGCTTTGCGTAATGGAACTGGCCAGTGGCAAAAAAACATACGTCACAGAATCGTTCGAATCGAGTGTAGACACATATTGCTGGGCAAATGATAGCAAGACACTATACTTCACTGGTGTTTGGCACGGAACAAGCATGATTTACAACACTAACCTTAATGGTGAAGTAAACAAACTGACTGACGGTATGTACGACTATGCTTCAGTAGCATTACTTAATGACGGACAGCTGTTGACAAAACGTCACTCTATAAGCGAGGCTGATGAGCTTTATACTGTATCACTGAACGATAATAACTCTGTTAGCCGTATAACAAAAGAAAACGACCATATCTTCAGCCAGCTCAAAACAGGTAAAGTTGAGCCAAGATGGACAAAGACAGTTGACGGCAAGCAGATGCTATCATGGGTTATCTATCCTGCCGATTTCGACCCGAACAAGAAATATCCTACCCTTCTGTTCTGTCAGGGAGGCCCTCAAAGCCCTGTCAGCCAGTTCTGGAGCTACAGATGGAACTTCCAGATTATGGCAGCCAATGACTATATAATCATCGCTCCTAACCGCCGCGGACTTCCGGGTTTCGGTATGGAATGGCTTGAAGATATAAGCACTAACTACGGCGGTCACTGTATGGACGACTATCTGAGCGCAATAGACGATATAGCAAAAGAGCCATACGTTGACAAAGACCGTTTAGGATGCGTAGGCGCTAGTTTCGGAGGATATTCCGTATACTGGCTTGCAGGACACCACAACAAACGTTTCAAAGCATTTATTGCTCATGACGGTTTCTTCAACATGGAGCAGCAGTATCTTGAAACAGAAGAACTCTGGTTCACTAACTGGGATCTGGGAGGTGCATACTGGGAAACTGAAAATCCAGCTGTAAAACGCAGCTATGCCAACTCACCACATCTGTTTGTAGAAAAATGGGATACTCCTATCCTATGCATACATGGCGAAAAAGACTACCGTATTCTTGCTTCACAGGGAATGGCTGCCTTCAATGCTGCCAAACTGAGAGGAGTTCCTGCACAGCTACTAGTTTTCCCTGATGAAAACCACTGGGTACTGAAACCACAGAATGGAGTTTTGTGGCAGCGTACGTTCTTCGCATGGTTGGACAAATGGTTAAAGAAATAACATCATGGTACAGCAAGTTGAGTTTTCATTAACCCCTAAAAGGAAAGGGTTCCATCTGGTGACTCAGGAAATAATGAAGAATCTCCCTACTCTTCCGGAGGAGGGGATTCTAAACCTTTTCGTGAAACACACAAGCTGTGCACTGAGTATAAACGAGAATTATGATCCAAGCGTTCGTTCTGATATGGAACAGATTTACAACCGCCTGGTAAAGACTAACGAACCGTACTACAGTCACACAGACGAAGGAGAAGACGACATGCCAAGCCATGCCAAATCAAGCCTTACCGGTGTATCAATAACCATTCCTATTACAAACAAAAGATTAAATCTTGGTACATGGCAAGGAATATATCTTTGCGAATTCAGATATTCCGGAGGAGCACGAAAAATTGTTGCAACAATTATATCTTAATATAAGAAAAACAGAAATAAAAAATAGGAAGAATCTCCAAACAGGAGTTTTCTTCCTATTTTTTTTGCAATAACCTAAAACAAGGACATGCAAATGTAGAGCATAAAAGTACATAAACAAACTTTATGGTATAAAAAAGAGGTTGAAATCATATGATTCCAACCTCACTATATATACCTGTTTAAGTGTATATTATGCTTCTTCAGCTACAACTTCGAAAGGAATTTCTACAGAAACTTCCTTGTGAAGTTTAACGATAGCCTTGTAGTTACCAACTTCCTTAACTGAATCCTTAACAACGATAATCTTACGATCGATGTTGTGACCCAATTTAGCAAGTTCTTCAGCAATCTGAATGTTACCTACAGAACCGTAGATAGCGCCAGTTGCACTAACTTTAGTAGCGATTTTCAAAGAAACACCGTTCAATGAAGCAGCTACAGCTTCAGCATCTTTCTTAATCTTTTCCAATTTGTGAGCACGCTGTTTCAATTCTTCAGCCAACATTTTCTTTGCAGCTGGAGAAGCGATAACTGCTTTGCCAGTCGGAATAAGATAGTTACGACCATAACCAGACTTTACTGTTACAATATCATTCTTGTAACCCAAGTTTAATACGTCTTCTTTCAATATAATTTCCATGCTTATTCCTCCTTTAATTATTTCATCATATCAGTTACAAAAGGCAATAAAGCCAAGTGACGAGCTCTCTTAACAGCCTGTGCAATACGACGCTGATACTTCAATGAAGTTCCTGTAATGCGACGAGGAAGGATCTTACCCTGTTCGTTCAAGAATTTCTTCAAGAATTCAGGATCTTTGTAATCAATATACTTGATACCACTCTTTTTGAAACGGCAGTATTTTTTCTTCTTAACATCTACTGATGGCGGAGTTAAATATCTGATTTCTGATTGTTGCTGTGCCATGATTAATTTTCCTCCTTTTTAGTTGATTTAACATTTCTTCTCTTAGCAGCATATTCTGCAGCATACTTGTCCATCTTGAAAGTCAAGAAACGGATAACTCTTTCGTCACGACGATAGTTAACTTCAAGCTTTTCGATTACAGTTGGTTCAGCCTTAAACTCGATCAACTGATAGAAACCTGTAGATTTCTTCTGAATTGGATAAGCCAATTTCTTCAATCCCCAGTTTTCTTCATTGATGATCTCAGCACCTTCCTGAGTAAGGATTGCTTTGAACTTCTCTACCGCTTCCTTCATCTGAGCGTCAGACAAAACGGGAGTTAAAATGAAAACGGTTTCGTATTGATTCATACTAATTCGTTAATTAAATTATTAATAAAAAAAATTTCAATTGCGGCGCAAAGGTACAACTTTTTATCTAATCTACAAACATTTATGTCTTTTTCTTCACTATTAATTTACTAATATATACGAATAAGTGCTTATTATGGATAATACAATATATACTTTTGACAATAAGTTGTATATTTGCATAGTTGTATAAACAATAATTATATGATAGAACAATTTAATTTTGACATACAGTTAATTTTTGCGATACTTAATGGTAAAGTTTCAGCTGCCATCAACCGTAAACTGATAAGAAACTTCAGGATGAACGGGCTGGACATAACACCGGAGCAATGGACAGTACTAATATTTTTGTGGGAAAAGGATGGAGTTACACAGCAGGAACTTTGTAACGCTACATTCAAAGACAAACCCAGTATGACCAGACTGATTGACAATATGGAAAAACAACATCTGGTAGTACGCATCTCAGACAAAAAAGACAGAAGAACAAATCTTATACATCTGACAAAAGACGGAAGACAACTGGAAGACAAAGCCAGACTAGTAGCCAACTTAACGTTAAAGGAGGCACTAAAAGGCTTGACACTTGACGAGTTAAGTGTAAGTCAGGAAGTATTACGCAAAATTTTCACAAACACGAAGGATTGAATAATTCATTAAGCATGATATGTAGATTCCAAAACGAAGTGCAACGTTTTGGTCTTTAAAAGTAGTAGATTCAAGGAGGAAAGTGTTAACTTTGCCTCGTGGATCAAAGAGGAGGCGAGCTCTGCTGAGGAGCAACTCGACCAA
>NZ_JADYTF010000068.1 GCF_021530995.1 Bacteroides caecigallinarum | reverse complement strand
GTATAAAAACATTTTCATCGAAACAAAATCTATAAATACAACTTATATTTATATAAATACAGTTTATGTTTTTATAAATACAAGTTGTATTTATAAAGATAAAGATTATATTTATAGATAATAGTCTGTCTTTTGCAATAATATCTACCTACAGATACCTCTTTTCTCTTAATCAATTATTTAATCAGAAATTTAGTAACTTTGCAAAAGACATGAATCAAGACTAAGAAAAATGGCTGGAATTTACATACACATACCGTTCTGCAAAAGAAGATGCATATACTGCGACTTCTTCTCTACCACTTCATCGGAAAAGAAAAACGAATACATAAAGGTACTGTGCAAGGAAATAGCCGGAAGAAAAGACTACCTTGGCGGTGAAGCAATAGACACAATTTACCTTGGTGGCGGAACACCATCGCAACTTGAAAAGGACGATTTCACAAATATATTCAGAACCATATATGACAATTACAGCGTAAATCCGAATGCTGAAATCACAATAGAAGCGAACCCTGATGACCTGACAGACGAATATGTGGAAATGCTCTCTACCCTTCCTTTCAACCGTCTGAGTATGGGAATACAGACCTTCAACGATGATATCCTGTCTCTTCTGAAAAGACGCCACAACGCACAGCAGGCCATAGAGGCTTTTGGCAGATGCAGGAATGCAGGATTCCGCAATATAAGCATCGACCTTATGTACGGACTCCCCGGCGAAAGTATGGATACGTGGAACAAAGATCTTGACACAGCCATCTCGCTGAAACCGGAACATATTTCGGCATATCATCTGATATACGAAGAAGGAACCGTACTATACAAACTTAGAGAAGAAAACAAAGTGAGCGAAGCCGACGAAGACTTGAGCAATTCACTGTTTGAAACTCTCATCTCGCGTCTGAAAGAAAACGGGTATTTACATTATGAGATTTCAAATTTCTGCCGTCCCGGAATGCACTCACGACATAACTCAAGTTACTGGACAGGTATAAAATACCTTGGCTGCGGTCCGTCAGCCCATTCATACGACGGTTACTCAAGGCAGTGGAACATTTCATCACTTGATAAATACATAGAAGGTATAAACAATGGTTCGGATATATCCGAAATAGAAGAACTGGACTTATATACCCGCTACAACGATTTCGTAATCACCTCTATACGTACCGCATGGGGAATGCCACTGGATAAGCTTAAAGCCGAATATGGAAGTGCTCTGTACGACTATTGCCTGAAGATGGCTAGCCCACACATCAGTCAGGGAACACTTGAAATAAAGGATAACACTCTGAAACTGACTCAAAACGGAATTTTCATTTCAGACGGAATAATGAGCGACATGCTTTGGGTGGAATAAAAAAATGCTCCTATGGTTATATCCGAATCGGACGTTAACCAAAGGAGCATTTACTATATGTAGTGATTAGGATTACTTAGCCAAACTGTATACTATATCCATAATCTGCTTGCCAAGTTCATCGGCAGCCTCCATTGTAGAAGCTTCAGAATAAACACGGATTATAGGTTCAGTGTTACTCTTGCGCAAGTGAACCCATTTGTCAGGGAAGTCTATCTTAACACCGTCTATGTCGTTGATTTCCTCATTCTTATACATTTCCTTAACCTTTACAAGGATAGCATCAACATCTGTTTCAGGAGTAAGATCAATGCGATTCTTAGCAATGAAGTATTCAGGATATGTAGCACGTAGTTCTGTCACTTTCTTGCCTTCGTGTGCAAGGTGAGTAAGGAACAATGCTATGCCGACAAGGGCATCGCGTCCGTAGTGTGATTCCGGATAGATAACTCCACCGTTACCTTCACCACCGATTACAGCATTTGTAGCCTTCATCTTAGTTACTACGTTTACCTCGCCTACTGCAGACGCATTGTATTCCATACCATATTTGCGAGTAACGTCGCGCAAAGCACGAGTCGAGCTGAGGTTTGAAACCGTATTACCCGGAGTATGCTTCAACACATAGTCGGCAACAGTCACCAATGTATATTCTTCGCCATACATTGAACCGTCTTCGCTGATGATAGCCAAACGGTCAACGTCTGGGTCAACAACGAAAGCTACATCATTTCCACCCTTCTTCATAAGTCCCATGATGTCGCTCAAGTTCTTTTCAAGAGGTTCCGGGTTATGCTGGAAATCACCTGTAGGGTCGCAGTATAGTTTTTCTACGTGCTGAACTCCCAACTGTTCGAGCAACTGAGGAAGAATGATACCACCTACAGAATTCACACAGTCGATAGCCACACGGAAGTTAGCCTTACGGATAGCCTCAACGTCAACAAGTTTCAAAGCCAACACGCTGTCAATATGACGCTGGTTGTATGTGTTGTTTTCGGTGTATTTACCTATATTGTCAATATCGGCGAAAGTAAATTCTTCAGCTTCAGCGATACGCAACACTTCATTACCTTCTTCCGCATTCAGGAATTCTCCGTGTTCGTTCAGAAGCTTCAAAGCATTCCACTGTCTTGGATTATGGCTTGCAGTAAGGATGATACCACCACAAGCACCTTCCATAGTAACGGCCAGTTCTGTAGTAGGGGTAGAAGCAAGACCGATGTTTACAACATCGAATCCCATACCCATAAGAGTACCACAAACCACGTTTTTCACCATTTCGCCAGAGATACGTGCATCGCGTCCAACAACGATTTTATTGCTTTTCACTGTTGTTGTCTTACGGATCAGTGTAGCGTATGCTGAAGTAAACTTCACAATATCCAACGGATTAAGTCCTTCACCGGCCTGGCCGCCAATTGTACCACGAATACCGGAAATAGATTTGATCAATGTCATAGATTATATTAATTTAGGTCGTAAGTTATTTCATAATAACATGGATAAACATATCTTTGTGCATAATACGTACCTTCACTATGCGGGACAATTAATTTTACACGTGCGATTTTTTCTGAAGGTGGAGCTGATATGTATGATCTCAGCTTCAAGTAAGCAAGAGGAACAAGCCAACCTGACGGAACAGCAGACGTTTCATAACGAAGATACATTTCACTTTGCGCAACATCGGTAAAAGATGCTGAATAAGAGCCTGATGATCCAACAGTTACAAGGAAATTTTCAGAATACGGAGACTTTGTATTATACAACAATGTATCACCGGCACTGATACTAAAATCAGCAACATCCATAATACAGACTTCCATAAATCGAGATGATATTGTATATCTTCCTTCTTTGAGAATTTCCCCGTCACCACGATATTGAATATTCATATACACACCACTTTTGTCGAACAAAACGTACTCATTCTCCTTAGTCACCGTATCATTCTCTATGAATTCTTTTTCAGAGATAACCTTTATATCATTCTCCAGAATAAACTTGTTGATGGCATCGGCCTCTTCTTCCTTCATTTCAGCATATGTCTTTCCATTGTTACAACTCTGAAGTCCAAAAGACAGCACATATACCAATACCGATAAATAAAATAGTTTCTTCATTATTTTAAAAATTTACAAGGGCAAAAGTAATAAAACTATTTATACCCCCATACTAAATTAGTCGATGTAATAGTTAATTTTGTAGAAAAGTCTGTTCAAAATCAGTTCTTAAGCAGTAAATCCTCGTATTTCACAAGAGCTTGTTTGAACAATCCTATAGCCTCTTCCATAGTGCCATAGAACTCTCCACCGGAAGCATTCAGATGTCCTCCGCCATTGAAGAACTCGGCTGCAACCTTATTGCAAGGGAAATTTCCAACCGAACGCAAAGACACTTTAATCATATTCTTCTCTGTATCTTCGCGCAGGAATACAGAAAAACATATTCCCTTCATCTGGAGAGGAATGTTGACAAAACCTTCAGTATCCCCCTTTACATATTGGAATTTCTTCTGCTCGTCTTTAGTAAGCCATATCAGCGCCGAGCGGAATTGATGAAATACTTCCATCTTATCATAAAGTACATATCCCATCAGACGTAGACGGCCTTCGGAGTATGTATTGAACACCTTACGATAGATATCATCCTTGTCTATTCCTTTGGAAAGAAGTTCACTGATGATAAAATATATCTCACGGTCATTAGAATTATATGTAAATCCCCCTGTATCCGTCATCATTCCGGTGTAAATACACTGTGCACCTTCGTAAGTTATATCGTCGAAACATCCCAGACGGCATATCAGACGGAAGACAAGTTCAGATGTAGAAGAAATATTAGGATGCGAAATAGTTATCTTACAGAAAGGCTCAGGATTAAGATGATGGTCTATCATAACCTTACGTGCCTGAGATTCCGCCACAGGTTTTGCCACTGCATCTATCCTCGACAAAGCATTGAAGTCAAGACAGCATATTACATCAGCCTCAGCTATCAACTTGTCGGCAAACTCGGCATACTTGTCATATCTTATTATATCCTTTGCACCGGGCAACCACTGCAGAAACTCCGGGAAAGCATTTGGAACTATCACATGAACATTCTTCTCCATACCCTGAAGGAAATGACAAAGCCCCAGCGAAGAGCCAAGAGCATCACCGTCAGGCGAAACATGTGTTACTATAACTATTTTATCAGCCTTTTCAAAATAGGTTTCTACCTTATCAATATTCGCTTGTAAGATAATCTTTGACAGCATATTTGATTGTTTGTGTTAAATTGTTGGCAAATTTACTCTTTTTTTTCCATTTACAGAAGTATTCTAAAAGAAGCTTGAGCGGATTTTTCCACACACTTTATATTTAGTTTTTTACATTCATCTTTCAGAAAGTTTCTATATCTTTCGCTCACAGTTTCATCTATTATCACATTCTTTATTTCAAACAGTCCGCATAGCCCCGTAATACTACCGCCAAATCCCCTACATATATATACATAGTCCAAAGTAGCCAGCTTCGTTTTTCCTGTAAGACGGACATCTTTCCAATATGAAGACTTCATTACTCCAACTCTGACTCCGCCTATATCATACAGTCCGTTCTCAGATGAAAGAGTTTTAAGCTCATTATTGTTTCTTATATATAAATCGGAACGTGTAAGAAAGAGTGACGGAGCATCTTCTGTGCGGACTTTGTAAATTTCAGTTACCATAATCAAACAAAATGCAAATAGTATAACTATAAGTCGAGATGCCGTTTTCCTTCTAATGAATATATACAATGTAAATAAAAGAACAAATCCCAAAACCACCTGAAATTCATTGAAATAAATTGAAGTTATCTGCGCTCCCTGTAAGTTGTGGACAAACTGCATGGAATTGTTTAGAAACTTAGTAATCACTTCCAACAGCCATACACAAGCCTCTCCCACTGCAGGGATAAACGAGAGCACAAGAGATGCTATGGTAAGCGAAAGTATACATGAAGCCAAAATACCGACAACAAGATTAGCCATAAGAAAATATGTGGGAAAAGTACCGAAATAATATAGAATAAGAGGCAACGTACCCAACTGGGCTGCCAAAGAAACAGAAATCGCATTCCATATATAACGAACAACCCTGTTGCCGCATTTTATCCACCCCGAAACAGCAGGATAAAATAGTATGATAGCAAGTACTGCCACAAACGACAACTGAAAACTTATATCAAACAGATACATAGGATTATAAAACAGCATTATAAATGCCGTAAACGATAAAGAAAAGAATCCGCAAAAACCATTTTCTACCAAAACAGACGCCACAAGATAAAGAGTACACATAGCTACCGCCCTAACCACCGAAGGGCTCAATCCTGATATAAAAGCAAATATCCATAATATGACTGCAACGACAACCGACTGAATCAAAAGACCACCTTTTATTCTCCTCAAAGGACGCAGCAGAAAATAAAGGATACACGACAAAATACCTACATGCAATCCGGATAACGCCAGGACATGACTGGTTCCTGCCCCACTATATACTGCCTTCAACTCAGGTGTAAGCTCACTCTTATCACCTATTGTCAAAGCGGAAACTACGGCCAGTTCATCTTCACCCATATTCCAACTACTGAACTTTCCGGCTACTGCATCCCTGCATCTCAATGCTGCATGTTTAATCGAGTGGGGATTCTCCACCTTAATTCCTATCCAGTTGCCGGAAAACGCTAATGTTGTGCCAGATATTCCCTTATTAAAAAGATATCCGGCATAATCAAATCCCATAAATTCTATATCAGAAACGGGGTTGGAAACAGAAGAATAAAATACTATGTTATCGCCACATCGAGGAATATATGATAATGAATCCGGAATAAAATATAACAGAATATTGCGATTGACCGGATACTTGGCAATACTGTCAGAAACCGAAGGAATACAGAACTTAACATTAACCTCCGAACATAAGGTTTTACCCTTCACTTCAGGAGTTGTCTCCACTACTCCGTAGTAACACAATTGCTTATCCGGCCATTCATAGTATATACTGTTTTTCTTGTGAATAATAAGTATTCCACCAATTATAAAGAAACAAGCCGAAACAACAATCCCCACAAAAAAATTAAGATTTACATTTCTGATTTTCACAAACACAGACAATAACAATGGCAAAAGTACTGCACACAAAATCAGAATTAAAGTCCATACAGACATATTCGGCAGAAACCTGTCGAAGAAAAAAATTCCGGCTGCCATAAAAACGGCCAACCGGAATAATGGATAGTTAACCAAATAGGATTTCTTCTCCAATCTGAGCAATTATAAGTTTTTCATTTTATGGATCATGTCTATCATATCAGGAGCCTTGAATATAGCATTTCCTGCTACAAGTACATCGGCGCCGGCATCAACCAGCTGTCTACCTGTTTCCAGATTAACACCACCATCTACTTCTATCAGTGCTTCCGAGCCTGCCTCCTCAATCAGCTCCCTCAACTTACGAACCTTACTCAATGTATTTGGAATAAATTTCTGTCCGCCAAATCCCGGATTTACACTCATAAGCAGAACCATGTCAAGATCTGTAATAATATCGCTTAGTACAGACACTGGAGTAGCAGGATTGAGTGTAACACCTGCTTTCATACCATTATCCTTTATCATCTGTACCACACGATGAAGATGCGGACAGGTTTCATAATGTACATTCATCATCATCGATCCCAAAGCCTTCACTTCCTTTATAAACTTTTCAGGCTGGACAATCATAAGATGAACATCAAGTGGCTTTTTACATAACTTGGCAACATATTCCAGCACAGGAAATCCGAATGATATATTAGGAACGAAAACTCCGTCCATTATATCTATATGTAACCAGTCAGCCTCACTTCGGTTTATTTTATCCATATCATCTTTCAGACAACCAAAATCGGCAGACAACAAAGATGGAGAAATCAAAACTTTATTCATTTCAGAACTATTATATATTAGTATAAGAACAAAGATATGAATTCTTTTCCGAATTAAAAATACAAAACATAGCTAATATTATTAAAACAGTATTCAAATACTATTTAAACAATAATTGAAAGATATTCAGGACGACTTATTTTCATGTAAAAGAAAAGTGAACAAGCTCTGAACGGCGTCATAACTTGTTCACTTCATGTTCACTTGTTATTTAAATATAGAGTTATTATTGGTTTAAATTAAACCTAAGTCCAAGCTGCAGGTTAAAATTGAAAGGCTTATCCTTACGGATAGTAAGAATTTCTGTTTTATCATCGAAATAATATATCATTCCAGGTTCCAGATACAAGCTCAACAATTTATTGAAATTTGCCTGCAAACCAACGGATGCCAAAACCGAGAATTGCAAAGGTTTTATATCAAGCTTTTCGTTCCCGAAACTTTTCCTGTTATTATCATCTACACATACTGTTTCCACTGAACCGGAAACACATTTCTCCATCATTCCTCCGGCTGAAGCATAGAAAGAGAAAATACTGTTGTTCCATATCGAGCGTTGCACTTTCAATGGAATACCTACATAGTGCAGTTTCTGTTTATCCTCAATATAAGATTTTGCTCCAGAACGAAGTTCCGAATAAAGATAAGTATAATTGAGACCAGACTCCAATGCCCAATCTTCATTAATATTCCATTTTACAGAAGCACCTACAGTGACGGGTACATGATGTTTTATATCCGTATAAGTCTGTCTTCCCATATTATTGAACAACATCTGACTGTATGATGCTGTTGCATCCGAGACCTCTCCTACCACAACTTCATTAACCTGAGCAACCGATTTTGCAGGTATTGCCAAACGAGACATACCACTAAAGCTGTTACTGGATGAGTAAGGTATATTTCCAGTCATTACTCCCAGCTGCAAACCATTTCGCTTACCTTGCTTATTATCAGCCATTGCCAAATAAGAAGCGTTTCGTCTTGCAGTCTCACGGTCCTCCTTCATTCTTTTCATTCTCTTTTCCTTCAGCGAAACAACATCTTCCGTAACAGTCTCATCACTATGCTCCTCTGCTGTTTCGACTTCAGGATTTATCAATTCATAGTCCGACAATACATTATCAGCCAACACATCGAGGCCCTTCTCCTGTAAGACATTACCATGAGCAATCTGATTTTTCTTAGTAACCGGATTGTCTGCTTTACTCACAGTTTCTGCCAGCAACGGTTCGCTCTCTTCTTCACTTTTTATCACATCTGATAAAACTATATTATCATCCGGAGTTTGCATTAATTCATTAGTTTCCGACAGTTCAGCATTAGCTTCCTTAAGTTCAGAATCCGAAGTCCATAACCAAACAGAAACTGTTGAAACAGCCAGTATCAACATCGCAGCAGCAGCCACTGATGTCCATTTTCTCCACATAGGAATAACCTTAGGTGCAGGAGTTGATATCTCAGACTCTATCTTCTCCCATAAGCCAACAGGGAGAGGTTCCGAATAGTTATCCATCCGGCTACGAATATCATTTATCCATTTGTCTTTCATTTCATTCATAAGCTCTTCCTGTATTCATTAATTTTTTTCATTAACAATGTCTTTGCCCTATAAAACTGCGATGATGAAGTGTGTTCGGAAATACCAAGTATCGAAGCTATTTCCTTATGGCTTTTTTCTTCAAATACAAACAAGTTAAAAACAGTTCTGTAACCATCCGGTAATTCTCTTATCATCCTCATCAGTTCCTTGTTTGGTATATTGTTCACGTCACCATCATCATCAAGCTGCGTATCGGGCAATTGGTCGACAAGAGTCTCCTGCTGCATCTGCATATTTTTTTTTCTAAGAAACCCAAGTGCCTCGTTTACCATCACCCTGGAAAGCCATGCTTTAAGCGAACCGTCACCCAAATATTTAAACTGCCTTATCGACTGATATATCTTGATTATCCCGTCGTGAAAGACATCCTGGGCGGTATCACGGTCTACAATATACCGAAGACATATAGCCAATAGCTGACCACCATAAACCTCATAAAGCCGTTTTCTGGCATAAGGATCCGCATCTATACATTTTAAAGCTAATTCTTCTTCGGTCATATTTGATTTTTTGTTCCAATTATATAATGTAGTATGAACAAAAATACTGCTTTATATAACATAATTTTTTTTATTCTTTTTTTTTAACACGAATATATGCAGTAATCAATATAATAATACATTTTCATAACAAAGAATTTTAAATCACACTTTAATATGAAACTTAAACATAAAATAATCAGCATTATAGGCTTTTGTTCATTGGGTATTTATATGTCATCATGTCTTGAAAACGAAAAATATCCAGAACTGCATTCCACTATGGGAACTATCACAAACATTGAAACCCATACAATAGAATCAGATTCATACGGTAAACTTATACCTACAAATCCCAATATTATAAAAATGTATGATGCTGACAGCATAGGGCAAAGAGTACTCCTCAGCATAAGTTTTCCTACTGAAGAAGAAACAAGTAAAGAGAATTCAGGAAAAGAAGTTACTATATACGATTTTTATAAGGTCCTGACAAAAAAGGCAAATGATACAAGAAATCAGGACAGCGAGCCTATAGAGAATTTCGGAGAAGATATAATAAACATAACAAGTGCCTATATAAGTAAAGAGCACTTGAATATTGAGTTTAATATCAATGGCAATAATGAAACAATCCCTCACCGTATCAGCCTTCTTCTTACAGAAGAAACAAAGATAGACGATGAAGGATTGGTATATGTAGAGTTAAGACATAACAAAAACTCCGACTATGGAAACAAACTCTACTGGGGAGTTGTTTCATACACATTATCAAGTATTCCTGAATACAATGACACTGATTTTAAAGGATTCAGAATATCTTACTTGAGTTCAGACAACACTAAATCGGAAATTACAGTAAAGAAACAGGAATCAAATCAGGACAGTGCTGTCAGAAGCATGAAATCCACGCAGGAAATCGGCTACAGGCATTCTCTTTTTGCCGGCCAACTGCAATGACAACACATTGACATATCCATCTGTTGAAGCAACATGCAGATAAGTTTTATTGTCTGTAACTATGCTTCCTGATTTATATTCATGATTGCAGAAAATCTTTTCTGTCTCAAATATCTTCAGCATGACCGGAGCTGAATCACCCTGATGAAGTTCCGTCCATGCTGCCGGATATGGCGACAATCCTCTAACGAAGTCATACACTTTCTTTACTCCGGCATTCCAGTCAATACGACATGTTTCCTTGAAAATCTTAGGAGCCGGACGCAATTCAGATACTTTTGCCAATTCTTCCTGAGGAGTGGTCTTCACGTTTCCCTCGAGTATGGCATCAACAGTTTTCAAAACCAAATCTCCTCCAAGCATCATCAGCTTGTCATATACAATTTCCACATTGTCAGTATCGGCGATAGGCACTCTTACCTGATCTATAATCTCGCCTGTATCTATCTCATGCTTCAGGAAGAATGTTGTTATACCGGTTTCAGTATCACCGTTAATCACAGCCCAATTTATCGGAGCGGCACCTCTATATTGAGGAAGCAATGACGCATGCAGATTGAATGTTCCCATAGGAGGCATGTTCCATACCACTTCGGGCAACATTCTGAAAGCGACAACAATCTGCAAATCGGCCTTCAACGAACGAAGTTCCTCTACGAAAGCCTCATCCTTAAGCTTCTCAGGTTGCAACACCTTCAGTCCCTGCGACACCGCATACTGCTTTACCGGGCTAGGCTGAAGAACACTGCCATGACGTCCCATTGGTTTGTCGGGCATAGTAATCACAGCCACCACGTTATATCCACCTTCCACAAGTCTGCGCAAGCTTTCAACCGCAAACTCTGGAGTACCCATATATACTATACGCAAATCTTTCTTTTCCATAATCATAAGTTTATTCTGCCGAAAAGTCAACAAGTACCTGACGGTAAGTGTTAAGCATCTTCGACTTTGAAACAAATCCTCTATATTTATTTTCGTCATCTACCACAGGAAGGTTCCATGCCTTTGTTGAATCGAATTTCTCCATCACCTCTTCCATGGAGTCAGTAGTGACAAGTTTTGCTTTCGGAATAGTCATAAAACTTTCCACGGTATATCTGTGATACAATTCCTGACGGAACATTATATTCCTTATATCGTCAAGATTGACAATTCCTATGAGCTCGTCATTAGCATCTATCACAGGGAACATGTTTCTGCTGGATTTTGAGATAACCTTCACCATCTGTCCCAAATCCATTTCAGGTTTTACGGTAAGGAAATCTGTTTCCATTATGCTCTCTATATTCATCATTGTAAGCACAGCCTTATCCTTGTGGTGTGTGATAAGTTCACCTTTCTTTGCCAGACGCATGGAATAGATACTGTGTGGCTCGAACACCTTAATGGTGAGGTATGCAAAAACCGAAACTATCATAAGCGGAAGGAACAATCCGTATCCTCCGGTAAGTTCGGCAATAAGGAATACACCGGTAAGCGGCGCATGCATAACCCCGGACATAAGTCCTGCCATACCCATAAGAGCAAAGTTTTTCTCAGGTATATACGTACTTCCTATATTGAATTCATTGCATAAATGCGAAAATACAAATCCGGCTATACATCCCAGAAACAGACTTGGTGCAAATATACCACCGCATCCTCCACCACCATTGGTCGCACTTGAAGCAAATACCTTGAACAGGATGATAAGCAACAGATATACCACTAAAAGACTACTGTGTCCATAGAACAATGAATTATTCATCACCGTATCCCATTCGGCGCTCGACGTTCCGTTAAGAAGAAGGGAAATAGTGTCATAACCTTCACCGTACAGAGGTGGGAAAAGGAATATCAGCACACTAAGCATTATACCGCCAAGCACAAACTTGGAGTAAGGACTTGAAAATCGTCTGAAAATATTCTCTATCCAGTTCATGGAACGTGTAAAATACCATGCTATCAAGCCGCAGAACACTCCCAAGGCTATAGCATAAGGAATACGCTCAAGGGCAAAAGGATAATCAAGTGTAAACTGGAACATAGCCTCTGTTCCTGTAAGCAGATAAGACATACTGGCTGCTGTCACACTTGAGATAAGCAATGGCAAAAGCGAAGCCATCGTAAGGTCGAACATAAGAACTTCCAGCGTAAATACAAGTCCGGCTATAGGTGCCTTGAATATTCCGGACACTGCACCGGCAGCACCACAACCCAATAACAGCATAAGAGTCTTATGATCCATACGGAACATACTTCCGAGGTTAGACCCTATGGCAGACCCCGTAAGTACGATTGGCGCCTCGGCTCCTACAGATCCACCGAAACCGATGGTTATTGCTGATGCGCAGACGGACGACCATACATTATGCCCCTTTATCCTACTCTGACGACGCGAAATGGCATACAAAATCTTGGTCACACCATGGCTGATATCATCACGAACAATATATCTGATAAACAGTCCGGTTATGAATATTCCGGCTACAGGATAAACCAGATACAGCCAGTTGGCTCCCGTTGTATCAAAGTTTTCAGTAAGGAATTCCTTAATGTACTCTACAAGGAATTTCAGGACAAAAGCAGCCAGAGCAGTAAAGATACCTACCAGGAAACTAAGTATGAGTATGAACTGCTTATCGGTGATATGCTTTTCTCTCCACTTTATAAAACTCTGCAAAAAAGAAAATTTTTCCTTAGTCTTCATTCTCCAGCAAATTTATATCAACTATTCTCTGATAACTTTTACGGTACCGCCCTTTCCGAGTTTTATTATACTCGAAGGTTTTGCAGGACCGGTCTCATCTCTTCTGTAATCTACAATGTAGTCAACCGCATTCTTTATTTCCTCACTTATTTCACTGAATACGGCAGGCGAGGGTTCACCACTTATATTTGCAGAAGTAGATACAATTGCCTTCTTGAATCTGAAGCACAGTTGTTTCGAGAACTCTTCAGATGTAACCCTAATACCCACACTACCATCTTCCGCTATAAGATTTGGTGCCAGATTTCTGGCTCCATCGTAAATTATAGTAAGCGGTTTTGTAGTCATTTCTATAAGATCCCAAGCTACACTAGGAACATCGCTGACATACGATTCCACTTTTACCGGACTGTCCACCAGCACCAGCATAGCCTTGCTGTCAGCTCTACGCTTAATTTCGAAAACCTTCTTAACGGCTTCTTCATTTGTTGCGTCGCAACCTATACCCCACACTGTATCTGTAGGATATAGAATTACTCCACCTTTATACATGACTTCGCATGCCTTTTTAATTTCATCGTTCATCATAAGTCCAATATAATTATTTGTGTGTCTGCACAATCAGTGTCGGGGCCATTTCTGCATTACGTTTTTCAGTCTGTTCCACCACGTTTCTTGCAAGTTCTATAAATGCCTGACCTGTTATAGAATCCTCATTCAGAGCTACCGGAGTACCATTGTCTCCACCTTCACATATACTCTGTACGATAGGAATCTGTCCCAACAAAGGAACATTCAGTTCTTCTGCAAGTCTCTTTGTTCCTTCCTTTCCGAACAGGTAATATTTGTTTTCAGGAAGCTCAGCCGGAGTAAACCAGGCCATATTTTCCACCAGACCAAGAATAGGTACATTCACCTTATCATTCTGATACATGTTTATACCCTTGCGCGCATCGGCCAATGCGACTTCCTGAGGTGTACTTACTATCACTGCACCTGTTATGGCCAAGTTCTGCAATAGAGTAAGATGAATATCGCTTGTTCCCGGAGGAGTGTCAAGAACGAAATAGTCAAGTTCCCCCCACTTGGCATCACCTACAAGCTGCTTCAAGGCATTGCTTGCCATAGCTCCACGCCAAAGGGTAGCCTGTTCTGGACTGACAAAAAATCCTATAGACAAAAGTTCGATACCGTATTTTTCCACCGGTACAATCAAATCACGTCCGCCAACTTCCTCTGCGTACGGACGCGCATCTTCCACCTGAAACATCTTAGGTACGGAAGGACCGAATATATCGGCATCAAGCAATCCAACCTTGTATCCCAATTTCGATAGAGCTACAGCTAGGTTTGCCGCTACTGTTGACTTACCTACACCACCTTTACCGGATGACACTGCAATAACATTTTTCACCTGTGGAAGGAGTTTACCAGGTTCAGGACGTGCCGCCTGCTTACTTTCAGTGGTGATTGTAACTTCTACTTCTTTAGAAACGTATGTATGGATAGCTGTTTCAGCCGATTTGACTACTGATTTCATAAACGGATCTGTAGGCTTTTCGAAAATAATAGAAAAGCTAACCTTCATTCCGTCAATACGAAGATTGTCTGCCACCATTTCGGCTTCAACAATATTTTTTCCGTTTCCCGGATAACGCACTGTTGAAAGAGCGTCAAGAATTAATTTTGGATATAGTGTCATATATTTTTTATTTAAACATCGTTTAAACAGTATTTAAAAACCATTTAAACGCCTATATAGTTATTTATAGAAAATCTTATTTACTTGTCTTCAGACCACTTCTTTTGCTGCGGTTATAACTTCTGTAACCATCAAGTTCTATTTCCACGTCCGGTTCCTTCAGTTCACCTTCCTGAGGCAATCTGAACTTGATATACTTGATATTCAAACCTCTGTCAAGCCACTGCTGTTCGTAATAAGTACGAATGCTTAGAATATCATCGTCCATACCCGAATGATAAAGGTCGTCAGTGATAAACTCCACTGGCAAGTTATTGGCCTCTATCATATATTTGGTATATGTAAACATGAAGTTACTGTCTGTTTTAAGATGTACGATTCCACCCGGAACAAGGAATTTCCTGTATCTTTCCATGAAATAAGTAGATGTAAGACGCTTTGTAGCCTTCTTCATCTGCGGATCGGAGAATGTAAGCCATATTTCGCTAACCTCGTCAGGTGCGAAGAAACGGTCTATAATTTCTATATTGGTACGTAGGAAAGCCGCATTTTTCAATCCTTCGTTAAGAGCCTCTGTTGCTCCTGTCCACATACGTGCCCCCTTTATATCAACCCCGATAAAATTCTTGTCTGAATATCTTCTTGCAAGTCCTACGGTATATTCACCTCTTCCGCATCCCAATTCCAAAACAATAGGATTGTCATTCTTGAAGAAGTCTCGATTCCAATTTCCCTTCATTTCGAAGTTTACCTCATCAACCACCGAATACGGATATTCAAACACATGCGGATATTCCGCCATATCTGCAAATTTAGCCAGTTTTCCTTTTCCCATGTTGAATAAAATCTTTTACAATGCAAATGTAAGTCTTTTCAACGGAATTGACAACAAAAACAGATGCTAGGAAATTTTCAAAGTAAAATAAAAACATAATACAGGCAGACAACCGAATAAACAGTTATCTGCCTGCATTGAAAATTATTTTTTATTTATATTATAAATAACAGTTATTCCAGGATTTGAGCATTACCTCAATTAATCCACAATCATCACCCATCCGTATGGATCAGCCTCATCACCATACTGTATAGCACGAAGTTTGTTATAAAGCTTCTCGCTGATAGGCCCAGGTTTACCGTCCTTTGCAATAACGTATGACTTATTGTTCTCAAGGTCATCAATACGCTCTATAGGACTTATAACTGCAGCAGTACCACATGCACCGGCTTCCTCAAATGTCTCAAGTTCCTCTTCAGCGATAGGACGACGTTCAACTTTCAATCCCATATCCTCTGCCAATTGCATAAGGCTTCTGTTTGTAATGGAAGGAAGAATAGATGTAGATAACGGAGTTACGTATGTATTATCCTTAATACCAAAGAAATTGGCAGCTCCGCATTCGTCGATATATTTCTTTTCCTTAGCGTCAAGATAAAATTCGCTGGCATAACCTGCATCGTGAGCCATCTTGTTTGCACGAAGACTGGCTGCGTAATTACCTCCTACCTTAAAAGTACCGGTTCCAAGAGGGGCAGCACGGTCGAACTGACGGATAATAACGTAAGGATTTGTAGCGAATCCTCCTTTAAAGTAAGGTCCTACAGGAGTAACAAAGACTACGAAAAGATACTCATTTGCCGGATGAACCCCAACCTGAGCTCCTGTACCGATAAGTAACGGACGGATATACAGCGATGCACCGCTCTCGTATGGAGGGATGAAACGTTCGTTAGCCTTTACCACCTTCTTTACTGCTTCACAAAACATTTCTGTCGGGAATTCAGGCATTAGAATACCGTTACATGTACTTTGCAGACGCTCAGCATTTGCCTGTGGACGGAACACTCGGATTTTTCCATCCTTACCACGATATGCCTTCAAGCCTTCGAATGCTTCCTGACCATAATGCAGACATGTAGCTGCCATGTGGATATTTAATGTTTCTTCCGAACAAAGTTCCAATTCACCCCACTTGCCGTCGCGATAATAGCAACGTACATTGTAATCTGTCTTCATGTAACCGAACGACAAATTAGACCAGTCAATTTCTTTCATAACTTTATAATTTAATATTTTTTTATTTCATATATTATTACATTGACGGCAAATGTAAGATTTTAATTTACATATTCCAATTTTTTACAATAAATATTTAGACTAAAACTATTAAACACCTACATGTTGCTTACATTTTTCATTCCTCATCCGAATGTCCGTCATCAAGCATTTTCTTTATTTCCTCATCAGCTTTATAAAGCTTGTCTTTGCAGAACTTTATGAGTTTCTGGGCTTCCTGAAGATTTTCACCCAACTGGTCAATATCAAGTTCGCCACTCTCAATTTTTGCCACTATCGCTTCCAGCTTCTTCATGGCTTCCGTATATGTTTCTTTTTTTGCAGCCATAATTATATCATTATTTTACTATACTTTTGAATTTTCCTGTAGCCAAAACAGTCTCCACCTCGTCACCGGATTTAATACTGGAAACATCCCTCACAGACTTTCCGTTAAGAAGAGTAATACTATAACCACGCTTCAAGAGCTGTTCCGGAGACGCCGATTTCAGAATTCTCTCCATCAGTTCAATCTTATGAGTTTCTTTCTCCATAACAGAACGTACATACATCAACAGGCGAGGATACACATCCAGGCGATGCTGTTCTATAAGAAAACGTTTCTGCCATGACATTACCAGACGTGAATACATACGCTCGCAACGCGTATTTTCCCTCTGCAATCTTGACTGTACCACCAACGGAATGCGTGCAATAAGTCTGTTCAACCGTTCCGATTCCGAATTCAGAATTACCGGTATCTCACTACATATACGCTCCGACAACTCCTCCAACCGGCTTGCCGTCTGCAACATCATGCCTATTATATATTCGGCAGCAGCTGTAGGAGTCTTTACTCTTGTATGCGAAACCATATCAATCACAGTGTCGTCACGTTCGTGTCCTATACCTGTTATAATAGGTAGCGGAAACTGTGCACAATGAGCAGCCAAATCGTATGTATCAAAACCGGACAAATCGGATGTTGCTCCTCCACCACGTATTATTACCACAACATCCCAGTTATCGATTTCCGAATATATCCTTTCAAGGGATGATATTATGGTTTCCTCTACCCTGTCTCCCTGCATTATGGCAGGAAAAAGCTTAGTATAGAACACAAAACCGAACTTGTTGGAATGCAATTGATTACAGAAATCGCCATAACCGGCTGCCGTTGCAGAAGATATGACAGCAATTCTCTGCAGAGGCTCAGGCATTTCCAGTTCTTTGTTCATTGTCAGGATACCTTCTTCGTCAAGACGCTTCAAAATTTCCTTTCTCCTGCGCGCCATATCTCCTATGGTATATGCAGGATCAATGTCAACAACCGTAAGAGAAAATCCGTACAATTCGTGAAAATCTACTGTAACCTTCACCATCACTTTTATTCCGGACACAAAAACCTGCCCTGTTTCGCGTTCGAAATAAGGACGCAAACGCATGAAGACACTACTCCAAATCACCCCTCTAGCCTTTGCTATCAAAGCATTGCTTTTGGAGTCTTTCTGAACAAACTCTAGATAACAGTGGCCGGAATAATTTGAACGCACATCGCTCAACTCCGCCTGTATCCAATATTCGTCAGGCAGAATAGAATGAAGACCTCGTCGAACTAAAGAATTCAGTTCATATAAAGACATTGCTTCATTTTCCATAATATTACTTGTTTTTCATCTCCTGACCTATTCTGTATGCCTTCCACATATCAGTTATTCCATAGCCGAATATATTGTCAGGATAATCATATCTGTCAGAAGAACGGTGTACTACATCAATAAGTTCTTTTACTGTAAGCCATGGACAAGCCTGCCAGAGACATGTGACAAGTCCGCAAAATATCGGTGAAGCAAAAGAAGTTCCATTTCCGTATGATGTACCGCCATTGGGTCCGGCTATACTGGAATGAAATCCTACAGCCATCACATCAGGTTTGATCCGTCCGTCGGCAGTATTACCCACTGAAGAAAAATCCGCATTTACACCATCTACATTAACTGCACCCACAGTAAGGACACCTTCTGCATCACCTGGAGGAGTAATTTTCTTCCAACTTGAGGCACCTGAATTTCCGGCACTGCATACAATAAGCATTCCTTTCGACGAAGCCATGTTTGCCGAACGAGACATCAGCGAAGTGCGTCCGTCAAGATCACGATAGCTGTAATTATCAGCTACATTGTCAAATGAATAATAACCAAGTGAAGTATTTACGACATCTACTCCCACACTGTCAGCAAATTCCACTGCGGCAGCCCAATAATCTTCTTCTGCAGGCTGTTCAGTGTCATTATCTTCACTTCTTAGAAGCCAATAAGAAGCCTCCGGTGCTGAGCCAACCATTACTCTTGGCATGTTTACAGCCATGCATGAAAGAACCTTAAGCCCATGATTATGCTCCGCATATATATCCGATTCTGGATTTACGAAATCCTTTGTACCAAGGATATGCAGTTTGCGGAAAAACTTCATTTTGTCTACATTATAATATCCGGCATCAATAACAGCTATATGCATTCCCTCACCTCGGAAACCGGCATCATGAAGGCTGTCGCCATGATGAATCTTTATCTGGTTTGCTGCAACGCCATAATATTCGTCTGTCTTTTTCCATTTGTTGGTTATTTCCTTTTTGCGATCTTTATTTCTTGGAAAAACAGTATCAGGTGAAACCCATACTTTTCTTACATCCATAACAAAAGGATTCTGCATGAATCGTTCGGCTGTTTCTTCATCTTGAGTAAGCATAAGCACAGTATTATTCCACTTACTCTGCATCAGATACTTTCCTCCCTGCTCTACCAAACGGTCTATATAGTTTTTGCATACAGGCAAATCCGTAGAATCAATACCTATTCCCTGTCTGTTTCTACGTTCTAAAGCACGTTCGGACAGAAATTCCTGCGGACGGTCAATGCTATAAGTAGTTGCAGACTTATCTTTCAATGTCACACGATATTTATATGTTTCCGAAAAAGAATGGAAATAGCCGAAAAGCAGCGTACAAAAAAATATTATAA
>NZ_JADYTF010000067.1 GCF_021530995.1 Bacteroides caecigallinarum | reverse complement strand
GAGCCGTATGTAAATATATTTTGATTCAATTAGTTTAAAAAACTCTCTTAAATTCAGACTAGGGTGGCTTTAGTCATTAAGGCTGCCCTTTTCACTTAACAAAATGTACGAATTGATGTGTATAGTGTTGGAATATTCTTATTTTTGCAGGAAATTTTTGTGAAATGAGAAAGATAACCCACTATATACTGTACATTCTGATTGCTTTTACAGCCTTTTTGAATATCCAATGCAGCGGAAACCGCAAGGAGAAAACACTGCTTCCGGAACTGGCTCACGCTGAATCCGTGATGTTTGATCATCCGGACAGTGCGCTTCATATCCTGGAAGCCATGCCGATGCCTTCAGCACGCCGGGATAAGGAAAACCATGCGCTGTGGTGTCTGCTGATATCACAGGCAAAGGTAAAACAGCTGATGAAAACCTCCTCTGATTCCCTTGTGAGGATTGCATACAATTATTACAAGCCTACCGATAATGCCCGTAGAAAGGCGATGTCTGCTCTTTATATGGGGGATATCAATTATGAGCTCGGCAATATAGAGGAAGCCATGCAGTATTACTTGGAAGGTAAAACAGAGGTGGAGAAAACAGACGATTATAAGACCGGATATCTGATAATGTTTTCTTTAGGGAAGCTGTATTTATTCCGTAATTTTGCAGATTATGCACTTGAAGCTTGTACCGCAGCATACGATTATGCTGTGAAGGATTCGAATAAGCGTTATCAAATGACTGCTTTAAGATACCTGGCCAGGAGTTATTGTCTTACAAATGAGCTTACAAAGGCAATCGATACATATAATAAATGTGCTTCATTAGCTTTGGAATTAGGACTTGGCACAGACCGATATTATTATAAAGTTCAAACCGAGATTGCTTTAGTTTATTCCAATAGCGGAAACTTGGAAAAGTCTTTGGTATTGTCAAAATCATTACCGGTTGAGTATCAGTCATCATTGCTGATTGGTTCAAATTATTTAATGCTAAATCAGTATGATTCTGCATATTTGTATTTGAATAAGGCATTAAATACGGACAATGTTTACACAAAAAAAGAAACATATAGAAATCTATATCGATTAGGCGATATCCCCCAATACCGTAAATACCTGAAAACCTATTGCGATTCTCTTATTTTCTATACCGACTCTGTCATGTCCTTAGACAAAGGCAAGGAAATCATAGCCTATAAGGAGAAGTACGACCATCAGAAACTCATTACCGAACAGCAGCGTTTGAAGCTGGAGAAGGCAGATGCACAGCGTTTGTTGTTTATCATCACGATATGCCTGATTGTGGTTATAGCTGTTGTTGCTTACCTCTATCAGAAACGGCTTGTGAGAAAGGAAACCACCATCCGCAAACAGTCTGAACAGCTACAGGACTACATGCTTCAACTTCACGAATACGAGACACGTCTCATGCAGAACAACCGCTATATGGAGGAACTGCAGGAGCAGATAGCGGGTCAGGAAGTTAATTCTGAAGATATAGAATCATACCGTGAACAGATAGACAGTCTTCAGTCAGAGAATAGCAGGCTGTCTGAAAATATAGCCACTATGCAAAATCACATTGCCGAATATACCTCTAAACTTGACAAGGCCCGCCGTGATACTGAGAAGTTCCGTAGTATATCAGAAGAGAACCTTAACCTTAAGCAGCGTGAACGTATGCTTGCCGACTATGTTGTGGATAATGACAGACTTGTGAAGGAACTGAGGGAGAAATGCCGTGTTCTTGATGATATGGAATGGGAGACTCTGGAGAAAATGTGCGAAAGTACGTACGGCAATTTCATGAGCCGAATGCAGAGTATCTGTCCGACACTGACTAAGCAGGAACTTCATCTTTGTATCCTGATCAAGCTCCGTTTCAGCAACACTCAGATGTCTGAGATATTCGGTGTAAGTGTCTCTTCGGTATCCCAGAAGAAGTTCCGTCTGAAGAAGCATTTGAGTGAATCGTTGGAAGGCGGTCTTAATGAGGATATGACGCTAGATAGGTGGGTGGCAGAGTTCTGAAAATAGAAAATGTAGAGATTGACATAGTTGTATAATACGGCATAATGCGCATATAATTAGTGCATTATGCCGTATTTTGTCAGTAGCTAAATGTAGAGATACTTTTTAAATGGTGTATTGTTATATGTTCTAACTTTGCATTCGGAGATATAAACCATGAGCAATAATAACCTAAAAAGTATCTTTAATAATGAAAGCGATTAAAACTTTTTTATTTACATTTTTAATGGTTTTCTTGCCGGTAATTCTATCCGCACAGACCGTAAGCGGAAAACTTATTGACGAGAAGAACCAACCTTTATCATACGCCAATGTGGTGCTTTTATCCTTGCCGGATTCTGCATTTGTTAGCGGAACCATCAGTGGTGAGGACGGATCTTTCACACTTGAGACAACATCGGAAAACCAGATAGTTAGAATATCCTCCATCGGATATAAGACTGTGTATAAACCAACTTCTCCTGCCAATATTGGTATTGTGCAGCTCGTGTCTGACGCACAGATGCTTGGTGAAGTAGTAGTAAAAGGTGATTTGCCCAAAATGCAGCTGAAAGGTGATGCAATGGTTACTACTGTGCAGGGTAGTATCCTTGAAAAAGCAGGGACAGGGGAGGATTTGTTGGACAAGCTTCCTGGAGTATCAGCCGATGATGGAGAAGTCCGTGTGTTCGGTGCTGGTGCTCCGGAGATTTATATCAACGGTCGTAAGGTACGGAACAATTCTGAACTGAGCCAGCTTTCTTCCGACAACATCAAAAGTGTGGAAGTGGTGAATAATCCCGGTTCGCGCTATGACGCGACAGTGAATGCCGTTATCCGAATCAAAACCAAGAAGCCGCAAGGAGAAGGTTTCGGTTTCGATAACCGTTTCTATACAGAGTATCGTTATGACTGGACGGTAAACGATGTATTTGATTTCAATTATCGTAAGGGAGGTTTTGATTTGTCGGGTATGATTTCGGGTAATGACAGACGCAGCGAAAACAACAAACACATCGAACAGGAAACTTTTCTGGACCGCACATGGACACAGAAATCTTATTTGTATAACTGGAAACATATTCAGAACATAGCTGCAATGCTGTCACTCAATTACCAGTTTAATGAAAACCATTCACTGGGTATGCGTTATAATTATGACCGCACTCCTAAATTTCACGATGATATTGATATGCAGACGGATGTAGCTCAGAACAATATTCCTTATGAGAAAAGCAACAGTGGGGGATGGCAGAATCATGTAAGTTCAGGTCATACGTTGAATACTTATTATAACGGACAGGTGGGAGACTGGCATATTGACTTTAATGCAGACGGGATTTGGCAGAAGAACAGAATACCGCAGGAAATGCTGGAAGAAATTATTTCGGCAGACGGTGAACGGAAAGAACAGACTGTTACCAGTGAGAGCAATGATAAAAATACACTGTATGCGGCAAAACTTGTGGCGGAACATCCGTTATGGAAAGGAAATTTCTCGTTAGGCAGTGAATATACTTATACCAATCGTCTGAACAGTTATAGGAATGTTGAGGGAATTCTGGATGATGACGAAAGTCGCATCCGCGAAAACAGTTTTGCTATTTTTGCAGAATACGGTTTCCGTATCAGCCGGTTACAGGTGAGGGCAGGAGTACGATATGAGCATCTGGCATCGGATTATTACGAGGAAGGAAAGCGAATAGACGAACAGAGCCGCACATACGATAATGTGTTCCCTTCCGTTTCTCTTTCGCTGCCTGTAGGCAAGGCCCAGTTGCAGCTGAGTTATACCGGAAGCATTTACCGTCCTCCTTACTGGATGCTCCGAAGTAGTACTACGTATGTAAACCGTTATACTTACGAAGGCGGAAATCCGTTTTTGCGACCTTCGGTTATAAACAGGCTTTCGTTTAATCTTTCGTACAAATGGTTGTATTTCAATACGCGTTATATTCATGGCCGTGACGCAATCATTCAACTCAATCAGGCTTATTCGGAAGATGACCCGACTGTTTCTTTGTTCAGTTATTACAACAGGTATGGGTCGGATAAACTTTATTCCAGTTTGACACTTGCTCCAACCATAGGTATCTGGTCTCCTCAGCTTACGCTTATGTTACTTCAGCAGTGGTACAAAGTAGATGTACCCGGTGGCGTGGAAAATTTTAATAATCCTATTGGGTCGTTTACGTTCCGTAATCACTTCAGTTTGCCGCTCGGATTTGGACTGGATATAGATTTGGGAGCAGATACTCCGGGAGATAATGAAAATGCGTATGTAGCTGAAGGTTGCTGGTATGCTAATGTGGGTTTATACAAAAGTTTCTTTAATGAACGTCTGAGTATCAGGCTTCAGGCTGATGACTTGTTCAATTCCAGCACTGCCAAAACTGTTTTGTATAGCGGAAACAGGGTTATGACGATAAATCAGGAAGTTCGCCGCAGTGTAGGTTTGACCCTACGTTATAAGTTCAATGCAGCAAAGAGTAAGTACAAAGGAACCGGAGCAGGGGATAGCCAGAAGAGCCGTTTGTAGGTCTTGTCTAAAATCCAATAACGAACTTGAATAAATAATTTTAAATTTTATATATGAGAAACCTATTACTTTTTATTTTCAGTGCTTTTACAGCCATTGCATTAAAGGCACAGACACCCTCTATCGAGGCGTTGCGTACATGCGCAGCTGAAAAGGGAATGTCTCCCAAAGAATACATATTCAAGCAGTTTGAGAAATCGGATATAGTAGTGCTGGGTGAGCGTGACCACCGTGATACGGTACAATACGACCTGATTCACGACATCCTGACCGATCCTCGTTTTGCCGAACAGATAGGATATGTTTATACCGAAGTCGGCTCGTACAACATGAATGATGATGTGAACCGCCTGCTGCAAGGCAGTTATCCGACGGAGGCGGCTTTCATGGACAGCCTGTATACCTATTATAGAAAGTCGGAGACCTTCTATCCAATTTGGGAGAAATACAACCGCGTTAAATTCCTGAAAGGTATATATGAAATAAACCGTACCTCTCCAAGGAAAATCAGGCTTGGACTGACCGACCGTGAGTTCTCATGGGACGAGATTCGTATTGTAGAAGACTACAAGAATTTCTGGGAATCTCGCACAGTGAACTACCGCGACAGTTTAATGGCTACCCATATTTCGGAAATGTTTGCCCGCCAGATACCCTTGAATGGGAAACGCAAGGCTTTGGTTATAACCAGTCAGCCACATGCCATCAACGATTCGATGATTCTCAAAAAGAGTAATACTGTTTATGGAGCACAGGGTTGGTGGATGAAGAAAATCTTTGGAGAAGAACGAGTCAAAATCGTGGTACTGAACTGGTTTGATTACAACCTGTTTGACGGAAGTAATTTCCCGATGACCGGAGAAGGACATTGGGATGCAGCCTTTGAACTGTTGGAATGCCGTCCGTTTGCTATTGATCTGAAAAATACACCTTACGGAGAAACTGCTTACAACGGTCACGTCGGAGGTACCACGACCAATGTAAAGAACAAGTGTTGGCAAGATGTGGCTGATGGGCTTATCTATTATGCTCCCCTCTACGACCATGTTGCTGCTTGGGGTATTGAAGGTCTCATAACCAAAGAATTTGAACCGGAGATAAAGCGCCGTCTGACTATATTCTTCCAAGTAACACAACCCGGTGCAGAAATACCCCTGGATGTTGCCATTGACGAATACAATGTTTTTCATGCTTATCCGGCAGCTATCAAAAGCAAAGAGGAAGTAAAAGAGTTGATAAAGAAGGTGTTGGAAAAGAAACCTTGACCTTACTTATTATTAACCCGATGGCTATCTATATAGGTGATAACCAGAAGAACCGTATGTAAGAACAACATCAATTTCATTTATAGATACTCTTTGAGCATATAGGGGTGATAGGTTTGTCACCTTTATATGCTTTTTCTTTGGGTGTTATTTTGATTTTGTCACAGAATCATCCTTTGTACTCTCTTATTAATCGGGAGGCCTAACACAAGCTATCAGGACAAGTATTACCATTTTATGAAACTATGATCAATCTTTTTCTCTCTCTTTGGCTGAAGTTCTTCCTCCTACTGCTTCTTCAACTTTATAAAAAACAGCCAAGATTGTCTTGGCTGTTTTCTTATCAATCAACGGAAAAGCCTTTGAACTTAATATCTGAAGGGATATCTGGTTTATGATGTTCTTCCGGTTCATCAGGCTTCAGTGCGTAAAGTATAGACTTTATATCCTCCCTTACCTTCAGAGTGTATTCCTGTATGCTTTCGGCATGGCTCGGTTTCTCCAGCTGTGCCGGGATTGGCCGTTCTGCCTGTCTGAATTTCTTTCGGAAAAACGGTACATTGCTTTCCACCGCTATACCGTAAAACTCCCCAGGCTCCAGAGAAAGGAAGCTGGAAGGTTTGGCTGCGTCCCTTTCTTGTACTGATTCGCTGGTTCCTGAAGTCCGGTGAAAGCCTGTCCTCGATTGTGATGCGGTTGTATAGACTTTATCTTCCTTCCCAAATTGGCGAGAAAGTCTTTCTGCCGTTATGCTCGAAGATACCCTACCATAAAAGTGAGTATTACAGGACGCAAACAGCACATCGGCCTTTTCCTTGCCGTAACCGTCAGAAAGCTGTGCAAGATCCTGGCACATCAGGACTGTAGATATTTTATTGCTTCGTCCCGTGTTCGGCAATATATCAAGACCAGGTATATACACAGTCGGAGCTTCATCGATCATTACAAAAGAAGGAACTTTGCCGGGTTGGTTCATCAGCTTTGTGGCCACTGTTATAATAAGACTGCATAACGGTGCAAAGGTCTGTACAAGGGTAGGATATGTCCCTACGGTTACAATAGCCGGAGAAGAAGGATTGTTCAGATCCAGAGAAAAATCATTTCCACCAAAAATATACATCAGTTCCGGAGTGTTTATCTGTGCTATTGCAGACTGCAAAGTTCCTACAACTCCGCTGACTTGTCCGTCTGCTCCCCTCTCCATTGCACTGAAAATACTCATTGTCATTTGTGCGGTTTGCGGATTCTTCTGCAAAAGCCGGAGAAGATCCTCGTCCTTACTCGATACCAAAGCGCACACATGAGGTATATCGCACATGGCCGGGTATTCTTCTTTCAGGAACCAGATACAGGCAGTTAGAAGGTCTGTTGCCGACCTGTTCCAGAAATCAGGTTTCTTTATACTCTCTTTTATCAGGTTGGCCACAATAGCCTGTGCAAACTCTCTGGCATAGCTTGTATTCAACAAATAATCTGGCTGTATAGGATTTACTCTCGGTGACTGTTCCGGGTTATTCAAGTCTATATAATGGTGCTTTATCTCATTCCCGTTTGCACTGATAAAAGACTGTACATCTTGCCCCAAAGTAGGGAACTTAAAATCATATACAAGACCGGAAAAACCGTTTCTGATAAACTCTGACAATAACGGCACAGCTATACTTTCAGACTTTCCAGATCCGGCAGCACCCAAAACAAAAATACCCCTGAAAGGGTTTCCGATAACAATCGGCTGTCCTGAAGATGTATATAACCGTATAGCTTCTTCAGGTATTACTTCAGCTGGTTTCTCCTTCGGTTTAGGTTTCTTGAAATACTTATAACCATACCAGGCAATACCACCGAAAACAGCCCACTGAAGTACAAAGACTATAATACGGCCAATAATATCAATGACAAAGGAAAGGATATATCCGGCTATGGCCAGAAATATACTACCTACAATAAACAGAATTAAGATTCTGATAATACCTGTCATTATGTCCTTTCTTTGTTCCATACGCTTTTGATTTTGTTACATAATCAAATTTACATTCCCATTCCAAAACCCCGGCTTCTTTTCCTGGGCTGGTCGAGTTCTTCCTCCTTTTGCTTCTTCCGCTGTGGTGTATCAACCGCAAGAACGGCCACAACACCATAAAGGTAGCTGTCCAGGGCACTACAGACAAGTCGTGGCACCTTAAATGCGAACACATCAGCAAGCAGTACACCACCAACCTCGATGATGTTATCCTCGTGAAGTGAACATTTTAAGTTGTTGAATATTGAATATTAGAGCTTCTTTATTACAAAATATTACTTCTAAAATTATATTTAACTGATTATTGATACTATATTTGCATATTCGTATTATTAGTGTAATAATAAAGTGCAGATAATTTGAGTTAATACAGAACTATAAACTACTATAATCAAAGTAATATGAAAACAAAGAATTTATTTGGAATACTGATGCTATTCCTGTTTACATTTGCCTTTATCAGTTGTGATAAAGATACAGATAATAGCAAACAGATATTTCATCTGTCGTTTGAAAAAAACTATTACGAACGCCCTCTGACTGGTGCCAAAAACATCATGATAAGAGGAGGTAACAGAGATTACACTATAGAAGTGAACAATCCTGAAATATTAGAAGCTACAATAGATTTGTCAAGCCCAATTGGTATGGGAGATTTGGAAATTCACCCCAAACAGACTGGAGAAACAATAGTAAAAGTCCATGATAATATTGTAAATGAGACCGTAGAACTGAAAATAAAGATTGTTGATGACTATTTAAATTTGGTACTAGCAAATCCTATGCAATCACCATATAATGAAGGGGATGAATTTTTCCTCATTAACAACGAATCAAGAAGTTTCTATTTGTACGATGATGATAGAGACTTAAAGCAGACTGGTAGTTACAATTTTATCGTAGAGAAAAGTGTACCGTACATGGAATTAACCTTCAATGATAAATTAGAGAACAAATCTGTTTATAAATATGATTTGACAGGTACAAGTGAAAAAACCTTTTTTGCTTTAAAAATACTATTAGGTTGGGATTGGCAAGAACAGATTGAAAGCTTGGAAACAAGAGAAATTTCTCCTGCCATTATGAATGCTAAAGACATAGAAACAGGAGTTAAGTATTATTTTGTTGTCGGCAATCATGATATTCCTGAAAATGTTTTAGATATAAGCGATTAAGATTTTCTTTGGACGCTTTTACTTTTCCGATTTGATCCTAATGCCCCCTGTATCAAAATACAGGGGATAAACATACCTCATGCGAGCATGTATCTGTAATTTACATACCCATTCCAAAACCACGGCTTCTTTTCCTGGGTTGGTCGAGTTCTTCTTCCTGTTGCTTCTTCCGCTGCGGTACCTGGTTGATATCTGGAACCAGGGAAATACTGTTTCCCTGTTGTTGGATTTCTTCACGGACTTGTTCCTGGCGCGGTTCCTGAAGATCCCGGCTCCATTCGGCTTTCATCTTTTCAAGCCGTTCATGGTTCACACGTTCCGCCCACTCCTTTTTCTGGAAGATTTCTTTCGGGCTTCCGTTCTTCATGGTATTGAGATAATCGAAGGTCTGTTCCGGGGCCCGGTCATACCCTGTGCGCTTGTCAAATGAAGATTCACACTTTCGGAAAAAATCTGTCCTGTCGAAACCGCCCTTCACGTTTCCGCAGTTCTTCTTTCCGGTGTGGTTGGTCTTTGGACTTAGCTTCCTGGTGTTGCTCCTGTCCTTCCGGCTGACGATGATATGTGCGTGCATGTCGTACCGGTCGGCTCCCTTCCTCTCAAAATGGATCTTCCCGTAATACTCGATATCCTCTTTGTTCAGGCCTTTTCCAAACCCTTCCGCATAGTGCTGCATCACATCATCACGGACATACTTTCTCATGACTTCAGCCTGTTCCTTCTCTGTCTTGCCCATTTTCTCCAGCTCCCGGCTGGAAGGGCTTACCGTGATCACATAGAACTTCGCATCGTTCCGGCTTAATTTTGCCTTGTTGTTGTCTATCTTGAAGGTTACTTCCTGTGCGCTTATATAGTCACGTGAGTTATTGAAAAACGGCTGCACTTCCTGGCCGTTCTTCATGCGCTCCAGATCCTCATGCTGGAGGTAGGTCGTTACTCCTGTGCAGCTCCCTGTATTGGCATAGGTCCCGGAACCGCCACCCTGAATTTTTATATTCATAGTCCCCTCCTTTCCTTTTCCCTCTCATAGACTTTGTTTATATCATCGAGTAGCCCGGTCTTTCCTTTTGCATCGAGGAAGGAAACTATATGTTGCATGGCTTTAAGTTGTGCTGTTTCGTTGGCTTCTATCCGCTTGAAAATGGCCTGCTGGTTCTTCCTGATAGTTGCATCAGAATCCCGTACCGCTCTTTCAGCTCTGTCAATAGCTTTTCCCTTTTCGCTGGATTGGTTCATCACCTCGATGAAAAGTTCGCTGTTCTCCTTCAGGAACCGCCTGAACTTTTCTTCCGAAAGTAAGGATGAAAGGCTTATGGTTATCTGTGTGCTGGCTCCGGCCAGAGCTTCACAAGCCGGACGCACAAGATCCGTTTCCTGTTTCTTCAGGAATGCGAACACCTGATCCATGCGCTTGATAAGCTTCTGCATTTCCTGTGCCGGGCTTTCATGCTCGACCGGGTTTATACCGTACTTCTCAAAATAGTTTATAGCATGTGTAAGGAACTCCATTTTTGACACATTGTTTGCCTTGGCCAGACGGTCAAGTTTAGTAAAAGTAGTACGTTCTACTGCTACCGTTGTTTTGCTGTCTTTTTCCATGATATTATAAGGCTTATTATAATGAATAAATATACTAACTTATTGGTTTACAAGATAGTATATTTATTCATTATAACCAAATTATATTAGTATAATTTCCTAAATAATTGATTTACAGCTAAAAACCCCGTAGGGCAAGAGGAAAAAACAGGGCTTGCCCGGTTTCCTCTTGCTGTTCTATCGAACACCCTCCCCAGCGCGAAATTAGCAAAGGGGACGGGGAGAGATAGAACCTATCCCACACACGTGAACACCCACGAAAACCGCACACCCGGTACACAACAGAATTACCCAACAAAACCGCACAACAGGCCATTTCCGGAACACCACAAAAAACTCATCGGTCGGGGAGCGCCGCACGGCAAGGGGCGGGACCACCCGTCCCGACGAGTGCAGCCATTTGCAGTGCATATCCAAAATAAAAGTCAGCAGAACTTACTTTGTTATTGAAGATCTACTGACTTTCTAAAATAGTTATGTTATTTTTTCTTCTTTCCAAACAATTCTGAATGACTGCCAAGCCTAACCAGCTTTACGACTTCATCATCAATCCATATCAAAAGAAAATCATTTTCTACGTGACATTCCATGTGACCTGCATAATCACCTGAAAGCATATGAGGTTTAAACTCTTTTGGAACGTCCTCACAACGTTCCAGGAATCCTACAATTTCATAAAGTTTTTTCAGTTTGGTATTATCATTCCTGTACCGTTTCAGGTCTTTCCGGAACTGGCCACCAGTCTTAACCTCTCTCATTCACTACAGGATTTTATAAAGTTCTCGAAGCTGCTTGTATCAACTTTCTTCAGGTTTTTCCCGGCACGAGCTTCTTCTATGGCCGCTTTGGTCTCTTCGTTTGGTTCTGTGTACATGGCATCCATAAGAAGACATTCCACGAAGTTGTTTAAGCTCCGATGTTCACGTTTGGCAGCACTCTTCAGCATGTCCAGAAGGTTGCTGTCAAGTCTGAATGCAGTTAGTTTCTTTATTGCTACTTCCATATTGTTATACTTTTTATTGCAAATGTATAACAATATATATCAAAAACAAAAAAAATAAACACAAAAATACTAATATATACATTTTTTAACGCGCCAGAAAAAGCCGTTCCCAAAACCCTCCTCACTCCCTAAAGGGAGGGTTCTCTCTTTCTCTCTATTGTCACAATTTTGGGGCAAAAACAAGGTCATTTTTCCCCTAAAATCCGCTTTCTTGTTAGAATGTCTTTGCAGAATATCTTGTACGAACGTGTTTTCAACATTGTAATGTATTGATTTTCTGAATTTTACAAATAATAAAAGGGCACAAAAGATACTCAAATTGCTAAAGATATGCTACAAAAGATACTCAAATTGCTAAAGACACCCCCCACAAAAGATACTCAAATTGCTAAAGATACCCATAAAAAATACCTTTTTTTTTGGTTTATTATTTTTCATATCGTATATTTGTAAAAACAACCCCTAAAAACAAAACGTATGGCAAAAGGTAAAAACTTGGTACCGTTCATTCCTCCAACTGAAGAGGAAATAATGCTTATTCAGCCTAATAATGTAACTTTTGGGCAGTACAATATTTCTGAATGGCAAGAAAACTTGCTTACTCTTATCAGTGACAAACTACAAAAGCACATATCAAGAGAGGAAGAACTGCCACGGGATTTGTTTAACCAGCCTTATGTTACTATAAAATGCGATGAAGCCGGGGGGAAAAACCATAAAACAATGGTATTAAAAGAAGCTCTGGACTTGACTAAAAAGATATTTTCCTTTCGCTGGGTTCATCCCAAAATACACAAGACCATAGAAACAACAGGTGCAATCATCACAACAATACACAACATAAAAGGGACTAACCAGGTAATGCTTAATATAAACCCTTGGGCTATTCCATTCTTGATCTATTACGGTGTTGGTGTCGGAGGTACAAGATATTCCAAAGGGCTTGCTCTTGGGCTTCGTGGCAACTACACAAAAAGGCTGTATAAGATAATTTGCAGCCAAAGGGATAGAAAACAGTATTACTACCCGATACTTCAGTTAAGAAAAGATCTGGAGATACCGGAAGTCTATTCTAATGCCCAGATAGACCAGAAAATTTTACGTCCGGCAAAGGAACGCATCAAGGAAAGCGGTTCTGATGTGTGGTTTGATTATGAACTGATTTGCAAATATCCAATTAAAGGAAGAAAGCCCAAAGCTGATACAGTTGTATTCAATATCAACACTCTGCATCCACGAGAGGAAGGAGGGGAACAGTACGAACAATATTCATTTGTTTACAGGTGGATCAGTAATGCAATGGATAACCCTACAAATAATAAAGCAGTAAAGGCTGTAGATAAAATAGCAGAACTCGGGAGGCTTAAGAATGTGTATGAAAGGTGCTGTTATTACGATGACAGAGTATGTACAGGAGAAATGACAAGAAAGCACGCTGAAAATGCACTGCTTAAAATGTTAAGAGAAGAGTTCGGTATAAAATAATTTGATTCTGTCACACAATCAAAAAAATTAAGATATGAAGGAAGGAGATTTGATTTTGGTATCTGCTGAAGCCACAGGCTTAGGGAAGCCAATGGAAGCCGTTATAGACAAGATTGAAACATTCATGGGACAAACCCTTGTAACGGTCACTTACACGCAACCAGACGACTTATCCGGCTTCGGTGGTTGTTTTGTAGATATACATATAACAAAGCTATAATATATTTTTTGTAGAATATGTATATTACTAAATATATTCTTTATATTTTTGCACATAAATCATTGATATGCAAGAAAAAACAAATATACAAACATCAACTTTAAGAGTGCCGAAAAGCATACTTGAGGAAATAAAAATATATTGCCGAAAAGCCGGAAAGCCTGTCGGTGAATGGGTTGAAACAGCCTGGAAATTCATAGAGAAGAATGACTTCGATATCTATGATAAGGAAACAACACCATTTCTCCCTGTACCTCCAGACATCGAGAAGGAAAGAAACCAGGTAGAAGCCCTTTGTATGCTTATGAGCGAGTTTATAACAGCACAGAAACAGATACAGCTTCCGGCTCCAGAGCTTATCGCAAAGGCAGCTGAAGAAAAAGTACGTGCTGAAATGAAAGCTGAAGAACAGGCAAAAGAACTCCAGGTTCTTCAGGAAGAAAACAACCGATTGCGTAACGAAATCAAAGTTCTTCAGGAGTATAAGGAAAAAGCACACCGGGAACTATGCCGGGTGCGTGATGAACAGAAAACATTCGGGAAAATAAAAGTAAATACAGAACTATAAATTAATATACAATGAATATAAAAATGAAAAGTCTTACAATTAAAAAATGTTTTGTCTTGTTACTTTTGATATTATCAAGTAACATTTCTGTTGCGCAAGATTGCCTTGACAGCGAATCTTATTATCAATACATTAAAAATAATGGGCAACCACATTTGGAATATGTACTTGATAAAATACGTTCACATTCAGTTGTTGCAATAGGGGAAGATCATTGGATAGATGCTCACCCTCAATTCTTGTGCGAACTGATAACTGCTTCAGCAAAAGATTCAACGGCGAATATTGATGCGGTGGCTGTTGAGTTTGGATCCGAAAGGTATCAGTATCTTGCAGACAGCCTGATAAAATCCCCAGTTTACAGAGAAGATTTGGTCTTTAAGATTTTGCAATATACACCTGATGATTTGGGTAATCCATATAAAGAATATGCAGATGTTTTCAAATCTGTATGGGAAAATAATCAAAAGAAACCTGAAAATCTCAGAACACGTATCCTTTTAGTGGATCCGGCGTATATACAAGATTATTTTGACGGAAAGGACTATGTATATACGGGCTCACGTGATGATAATATGTTTGATCTCATAAGAAATTATATCATTAAACGATCACACATAGTATTTTATGCTGGAGCTGCGCATACCTTAGCACGTATAAATGGTACACGTCAAGGGGATTACTATTACAATTGGCCTTCAGCTGGCTTTTTACTCAAAAGCTGTTATCCTCAAGATGTATTCATCATCAATTTATGGGGTGGTCAAATGGGAAGCAGAGGCTATATAGAGAACAGTCAGACAAGGTGGAATCTTATAGTTGACGGTGTAATAGATAACGCATTTCAGAAAAATGGTAATAAACCTGTTGGATTTGATTTAAACGATGATTTTCCTTTATTAAGGACAGAAACTTATTTCGCTAATCCTACAATAAAACTGTCAAGTTATGGCGAGAAAGGTTCGCCTTACACAAAAGAGCAAAAACTTAGTGATATATGTGATGGTATTGTTTTTATAAAACCTGTTTCAGAATTTAATGGAATTAAACTTATAAATATTTATGATAATGAATTTATCGAGAAGGCAAATAAACGTACTAAAGGCTCTTGTAAAACAGCAGAAGACATTTTGAAAACTGTAAAAGAATGGCATCCGATTCTACAGTTCTAAGGCTTTTATATGAAATAATAAAAAACAGCCAAGATAATCTTGGCTGTTTTCCTATCAATCAACTGAAAAGCCTTTGAACTTAATATCTGAAGGGACATCCGGTTCCTGATGTTCTTCCGGTTCATCAGGCTTCAGTGCGTAAAGTATAGACTTTATATCCTCCCTTACCTTCAGAGTGTATTCCTGTATGCTTTCTGCGTGGCTCGGCTTCTCCAGCTGTGCCGGGATTGGCCGTTCTGTCTGTCTGAACTTCTTCCGGAAAAACGGCACATTGCTTTCCACCGCTATACCGTAAAACTCCCCAGGCTCCAGAGAAAGGAAGCTGGAAGGTTTGGCTGCGTCCCTTTCTTGTACTGATTCGCTGGTTCCTGAAGTCCGGTGAAAGCCTGTCCTCGATTGTGATGCGGTTGTATAGACTTTATCTTCCTTCCCAAATTGGCGAGAAAGTCTTTCTGCCGTTATGCTCGAAGATACCCTACCATAAAAGTGAGTATTACAGGACGCAAACAGCACATCGGCCTTTTCCTTGCCGTAACCGTCAGAAAGCTGTGCAAGATCCTGGCACATCAGGACTGTAGATATTTTATTGCTTCGTCCCGTGTTCGGCAATATATCAAGACCAGGTATATACACAGTCGGAGCTTCATCGATCATTACAAAAGAAGGAACTTTGCCGGGTTGGTTCATCAGCTTTGTGGCCACTGTTATAATAAGACTGCATAACGGTGCAAAGGTCTGTACAAGGGTAGGATATGTCCCTACGGTTACAATAGCCGGAGAAGAAGGATTGTTCAGATCCAGAGAAAAATCATTTCCACCAAAAATATACATCAGTTCCGGAGTGTTTATCTGTGCTATTGCAGACTGCAAAGTTCCTACAACTCCGCTGACTTGTCCGTCTGCTCCCCTCTCCATTGCACTGAAAATACTCATTGTCATTTGTGCGGTTTGCGGATTCTTCTGCAAAAGCCGGAGAAGATCCTCGTCCTTACTCGATACCAAAGCGCACACATGAGGTATATCGCACATGGCCGGGTATTCTTCTTTCAGGAACCAGATACAGGCAGTTAGAAGGTCTGTTGCCGACCTGTTCCAGAAATCAGGTTTCTTTATACTCTCTTTTATCAGGTTGGCCACAATAGCCTGTGCAAACTCTCTGGCATAGCTTGTATTCAACAAATAATCTGGCTGTATAGGATTTACTCTCGGTGACTGTTCCGGGTTATTCAAGTCTATATAATGGTGCTTTATCTCATTCCCGTTTGCACTGATAAAAGACTGTACATCTTGCCCCAAAGTAGGGAACTTAAAATCATATACAAGACCGGAAAAACCGTTTCTGATAAACTCTGACAATAACGGCACAGCTATACTTTCAGACTTTCCAGATCCGGCAGCACCCAAAACAAAAATACCCCTGAAAGGGTTTCCGGTAACAATCGGCTGTCCTGAAGATGTATATAACCGTATAGCTTCTTCAGGTATTACTTCAGCTGGTTTCTCCTTCGGTTTAGGTTTCTTGAAATACTTATAACCATACCAGGCAATACCACCGAAAACAGCCCACTGAAGTACAAAGACTATAATACGGCCAATAATATCAATGACAAAGGAAAGGATATATCCGGCTATGGCCAGAAATATACTACCTACAATAAACAGAATTAAGATTCTGATAATACCTGTCATTATGTCCTTTCTTTGTTCCATACGCTTTTGATTTTGTTACATAATCAAATTTACATTCCCATTCCAAAACCCCGGCTTCTTTTCCTGGGCTGGTCGAGTTCTTCTTCCTGTTGCTTCTTCCGCTGCGGTACCTGGTTGATATCTGGAACCAGGGAAATACTGTTTCCCTGTTGTTGGCTCACTACCCGGCCTTGTTCCTGGTGCTGTTTCTTAAGGTTCCGGCTCCAGAGCTTATCGCAAAGGCAGCTGAAGAGAAAGTACGTGCTGAAATGAAAGCTGAAGAACAGGCAAAAGAACTCCAGGTTCTTCAGGTAGAAAACAACCGATTGCGTAACGAAATCAAAGTTCTTCAGGAGTATAAGGAAAAAGCACACCGGGAACTTTGCCGGGTACGTGATGAACAGAAAACATTCGGGAAAATAAAAGTAAATACAGAGTTATAAAATACCATTAAGGTAGCCGTCCAGGGTAGCACAGACAAGTCATGGCACCTGAAATGCGAACACATCAGCAAGCAGTACACCACCAACCTCGATGATGTCATCCTTGTGAAGTGAACTATTAAAATATTCGGGATGTTCGATAATATATTGATATATTTCTGTATTTTTTTCAGCTTTTTCAGTCTATTTTTAATATTATAATCTATATTTGTAGCAATTTAGTAGATATTTTAAGACCAAAGAAGTTTATATTTCTCTGTTTCAACTATTTGTAACATAACTGATATGAATTTATCTTATGATTATTACTAATATCATAAGATATTTTTTTGTGCTACAAACAGGAAAGACAGGAATATATAAGTGAATATAATTATAGAACTATTACAATGAATTTGATTAAGAAATGTTTAGTGCTGACAGTAATCATACTACCTGTAAGTTTGTCCGCACAGACAGTTAGCGGAAAATTGATTGACGAGAACAACTTAAATAATAAATTAATATTCTTATGACTAATAAATTAATATTTTCTATTTTTATTTCCTTATTTATATCATGTGCTTTTTCGACTATTAAAGCTCAAACTGATGTTCGCCCTTATAAAGAGTGGGAAGCTACCCAATTCGTTGCTGTTAGTGGACATCAACCTGAAGATTATGTTCTTACTGATAATAATTGGGAAATAATGTATAATTTACGTACTCCACATACCCAAAGTGAACTTCTTGATATGGGGATAAAATGTTCTGATAGCCAATTATTATTGTTGGAAGTAGGAGGGCTGATTAATAAAACAAAAGGAAAATGGAAATGCACAATTCCTATTCTCGATAAAGAACAGACTACATCTTTAAGAAATGTCAGTAAGGAAATTGCGGCATCTATGTATTCAAAAACTAAGAATGATTTTGTCTCTCTTGTACATACAATCAAGGAAATGGGATTTGAAAACAATGCACTTTCATTGGTCTTTTCATATCTTTTGGACGGTAGGATGTGGACAAAGCTTGTTTTATTTGATGATATAAACAACCATGCTGGTTGGAGCGGTTGTTATTGGGTTTTATATGAGCCACGCAAAGACCTTAAATTCGGTACAAATGGTTTCGGTGATATGAATTTGATATTAACCTATCTCAACAGTGAGGTTTCGCCAAGCAGTAAAACGATGGATGATAGTGCTGATGAAATATCCCAATATGGTAAAATAAACAATCCGCAACTTATCTCTAAACTCATTCCATACGGCTTGACAAACCAAAGCGGAGACATTCTGTTTCCTATCATAAAAAAACAGCAAGATAGTTTTCATCAAATTATTGATAAACTTGTTAATTCCATTTCGTCAGAACTTAAAGACAACTGTGGCAATATCGCAACTCAATATGATATAAATGATGAAAATACAGCAATGGTGATTTTGTATCATGAAGTTATGTGGTATTTAATGGATAATCTGATCCAGGATAAAGTGTTAAACATACCAGCTGTTTTTAAAGACGAAGAAAACAACAAACAACGATTGAATGAAGTCGTTTTTTTTATTGAGGGTGGATTGATGCAATAATATCTATTCAAAAATTATCAGATGCAGATAAAATTTTGCGGTAACAGTCCGCTATAAATTCAATACAGCCAAGAGCAAGTATAAAGGAACCGGAGCTGGCGACAGCCAGAAGAACCGTATGTAGATCTTGACTAAAATCCAAGAATGAACTTGAATAAATAATTGTATATTTTATATATGAGGAAGTTATTGTTTTTTATTTTCAGTGCTTTTACAGCCATTGCATTAAAGGCACAGACACCCTCTATCGAGGCGTTGCGTACATGCGCAGCTGAAAAGGGAATGTCTCCCAAAGAATACATATTCAAGCAGTTTGAGAAATCGGATATAGTAGTGCTGGGTGAGCGCGACCACCGTGATACGGTACAATACGACCTGATTCACGACATCCTGGCCGATCCTCGTTTTGCCGAACAGATAGGATATGTTTATACCGAAGTCGGCTCGTACAACATGAATGATGATGTAAACCGCCTGCTGCAAGGCTGTTATCCAACGGAGGCGGCTTTCATGGACAGCCTGTATGCCTACTATAGAAAGTCGGAGACCTTCTATCCGATTTGGGAGAAATACAACCGCGTGAAGTTTCTGAAAGGTATATATGAAATAAACCGTACCTCTCCAAGGAAAATTAAACTCGGACTGACCGATTGCGAGTTCTCATGGGATGAAATCCGTACTGTAGAGGACTACAAGGATTTCTGGAAGTCTCCTGGTTTGAACAATCGCGACAGTTTAATGGCTACCCATATTTCGGAAATGTATGCCCGCCAGACACCCTTGAACGGTAAACGCAAGGCCTTGGTGATAACCAATCAGCCTCATGCCATCAACGATTCGTTTATTCTCAAAAAGAGTAATACTGTTTATGGAGCACAGGGTTGGTGGATGAAGAAAATCTTTGGAGAAGAACGAGTCAAAATCGTGGTACTGAACTGGTTTGATTACAACCTGTTTGACGGAAGTAATTTCCCGATGACCGGAGAAGGACATTGGGATGCAGCCTTTGAACTGTTGGAATGCCGTCCGTTTGCTATTGATCTGAAAAATACACCTTACGGAGAAACTGCTTACAACGGTCACGTCGGAGGTACCACGA
>NZ_JADYTF010000066.1 GCF_021530995.1 Bacteroides caecigallinarum | reverse complement strand
TCTTCTTGAAGAAGACCAAGCTGCTGAAAAACGGAGAAGCATCCGTTTGTATGCGTATCACTGTAGATGGTACGCGAGTTGAAAACAACATCCGCAAAAGCATTGACCCGTCTCTCTGGAGTCAGGCAAAGGAATCCGCCAGAGGCAAAAGCCGCAAATCATGCGATCTGAATGCCTACATCGAAAATGCGAGAATCAAGTTACATCAGATTTTTTGTGAGCTGGAAGAACAGAACCAACCTATAACGGCACGTCTGTTACAGGAAATATTTTTCGGACAGGACAAAGAACCGGAAGCGGTCCGCACCCTTATCGGTACCATGCAAGAGCACAATGACCAATGCCGTGCCCTGGTCGGGAAAGACTATGCCCTGATTACCGTTCGCCGTTATGAAAGCTGCAAGCGCTATCTTGCCGCACTTATCAGACAGAAATACGGAAAGGATGATCTGCCGCTGGCGGAAGTCAACGGTGAGCTGGTACGTGCCTTTGAATTTTATTTGAAGACGGAAAAAGAATGTCAGCAGAATACCGTCATCCGTTATATGAAGTGCCTGAAGAAGATTACCAATCTGGCACTGGCCAATGAATGGATAGCCAAGGATCCGTTTATCGGTATCAAGTTCCACGAAAAAGAAGTAATCCGTGAGTTTCTTACTATGGATGAGCTACTGACCATCTACCACAAGAATTTCCTCTGGAGCGAATCACCGTAGTCCGTGATGTTTTTATTTTCGCAGCGTTCACCGGTTTGGCTTTCATTGACGTACAACAGCTTTCCCCTGAGCATATCGTAAAAGACAACAACGGAAACCTGTGGATCAGGAAGCCACGTCAGAAAACAAAGAACATGTGTAACATTCCGCTGCTGGATATTCATTTGGAAATCCTGAGAAAATATGCAGATTATCCGGCCTGCAAAAAGAAAGGAGTATTGCTGCCTGTCCCCTGCAATCAGAAGATGAACAGTTACCTGAAAGAGATTGCCGACCTGTGTCTGATAAAGAAGAACCTGACTACACACACCGCCCGTCACTCATACGCCACATCTGTCTGTTTGGCCAATGGGGTAAGCATTAAGAATGTAGCCAAAATGCTCGGTCACTCCAATATCAAGATGACGCAGCACTATGCAAGGGTACTCGACAGTTCCATTCTGAAAGATATGAATAATGTAAGGGATGTACTTTCAAATTGCTTGTAGCTTATGAAAAGAGAAATTATCCATATAACAGAAGACGGCAGGATTGTTATTCCTGCTGTCCATCCTTATAAGATTCGTATGGACGAAACCGAACTCGTCGGCTTGTTCAATGTGATTGCACCGACCTTACGAGCAGCGAAAAGAAGAATATATAAACTTGAGATTTTGCAACCATTCACCGCAGAACAACGTATTCCGTTAAAAGAGGGGTATCAGGTAGTCTATAACCTGGAAATGATATTTGCGCTTGCCTTTCAGATTAATACTTATCCGGCACAACAATTACGTGAGTATATAATCAGCAGACTGTTCCAATCTGAAAAGTCAATGGTTATCTGCATGGTGAATGGAAATCATAAGTCATATCTAAAATGCTGATAAATATCGATTTCACTATTTCATGCAGATAATAAGCCGCAAATTTTGCGGTTAATTATCCGCAAAACTGTATATTTGCAGAAAACAGTGATGCCTATGTATATACATGAACATAAAGAATGGCCTTCTTTTTCGTGGAACAAGGAACTTGTCGGTGAGAAGCTGAACAAGGTAAACAAAGCTGTCGGTTATCTGATGGGACGCCTTAGTGTTATCGGTTTTAACGACAAGATGTCTGCCGTAGTTGAATCCATCTCTCATGACATCATTGCATCATCAGAAATTGAAGGAGTGGAATTGAACAATGAGCAGGTACGTTCATCTGTAGCCCGCAAACTCGGAGTACAACTACCGAATCCGACCGAATCCTCACGATATATAGACGGAGTAGTGGAAATGGCACTTGACGCAACCGTCAATTTCAACAGTCCGCTTACCCATGAAAGACTCTTCGGCTGGCACAACTGCCTGTTTCCTACTGGATGGAGCGGTCCAACAAAAATAGATGTAGCCCGATACCGCAGTGGAGATATGAAAGTTATTTCTGGAATGTTCGGTCGGGAAAAGGTACATTATGTAGCGCCTGCTTCTGAAAGAATAGACGAAGAAATGAATCGGTTTCTGGACTGGTTCAATTCAGATGCACATAACGGTTATGTAAAATCAGCGATAGCCCATTTGTGGTTTGTCTGTATCCATCCTTTTGATGACGGAAACGGACGAATCGGACGGGCCATTGCTGATATGGCACTTTCACAGGCTGAAAACTCAAAGATGCGTTTCTTCAGTATCTCCCATCAGATAAACAAAGATAAAAAACAGTATTACGATATATTGGAGGAAACACAGAAGGGAGATTGCGAGATTACTGAATGGATTATCTGGTATCTTGACTGTCTGCTCCGTTCTGTCGAGCAATCCGACGAAACATTGTCGAAGGTTCTTAACAAGGCCATATTCTGGCAAACCCATGCCGAAACAGTCCTGTCCGAACGACAACGCGAAGTCTTGAATTTATATTTGGACGGTTATCCCGGCAAACTGACGGCCAAGAACTGGGCAAAACGTGTAAAGGTATCACCAGATACAGCAGCACGCGATATAAAAGATCTGGTAGAGAAGGATATTCTGATACCCCAGCAGGAACGGGTTCGTGACGTATTCTACGGAATCCGGTGCAGTGACTCTATCCTTGTCATCCCCATGCCTGAAGATGTATAATTGTTCATCATGCAAGCATAAAGGCTGTGTGACATCGGTTCATCCTGACCGGCACACAGCCTTTATGCTTATCTTTTATTTACTACTCATATATGCTTCCCGATAATTCTCCTGAAGCATTTTCTCAATGTCACTCTCCCGGTAAAGGATCTCAAAAACCGCAAAATAAAAAAAACGTGAACCGTAGCTATATAGCTAAAACGATTCACGTTTTTATTTTATATCTTTCTGATATTATTATTCAGCACGCAAAGTAAAGCGTTTGAAATCAGTAATAACCAATTCAGGATCTGCAGCCTTCAATGTGTCAGCAACAGTCTTCTTTGGATCCATAATACTTTCCTGCTTCAAAAGACAAACCTCTTTCAAGAATTTGCCCAAACGACCTTTAGCGATATTTTCAATCATAGCCTGTGGCAAGTTAGCAGATTTTTCAGCAGCAACAGTTTCTTTGATTTCTTTAGCTTTAGCTACATCTTCAGCTGTAATCCATCCTTTAGCCATGTTGCTTTCCATATGTTCTTCGCTATCAACGTGAGCAGGGTTGATACCAGCTTTCTTCAAAGCAGCTTCCACAGCTTTCTGAACCTGTTCAGCTTTAGTTTTTTCTACTGCTACATTGATTTCTTCCTGTTTTACTGATTCAGGAACACCTGCTTCATCAATAGCAATAGGATTCATAGCTGCAATCTGCATACAGATTTCATGAGCAATCTGCTGATCGCAAGGCTTGTTGAAAGCAACCATAGTACAAAGCTGGTTCTTGCTCATGTGATTGTAAACTGCAGTACTAGCTCCTGTAACTACGAAATAGCCATCCAATTCCATTTTTTCACCAGTGATACCACTACGGTCAACAACAGCATCTGCAACTGTTGCAGCACCCATAGGAAGAGCTTTCACTTCATCCAAAGTCTGGCACTTGTTAGCAATTGCAGCATCAAGAATAGCCTGAGTCAAAGCAACGAAATCTGCATTTTTAGCAACGAAGTCAGTTTCACACTTCAAAGCTATCATAGCAGCATAGTCACCTGTAGACTTAGCCAATACACAACCTTCTGAAGTTTCACGGTCAGAACGTTTTGCAGCAACTGCCTGTCCTTTTTTACGAATAATTTCCATTGCCTTGTCGAAATCGCCTTCAGCATCGTTCAAAGCATTTTTACAGTCCATCATACCAGCTCCTGTCAATTTACGAAGCTTGGTAATATCTGCCATACTTACAGCCATAATAATTTCTTTTTATTAAGAGTTAATAATATCGTTATAAAACAAAATTGAGAATTGAGAATTGAGAATCTGAGCAAATATGTTCCATTCTCAATTTTCAATTCTCAATTTTATATATTTAATTTCTAGAATTAAGCTTCATCTTCTTTGCTAACGAAAGCTGCAGCTTTAGCAGCGTTTATAGCATCTTCTTCAGCTTTATCCATGCGAGCTCTACCAGCTTTTTTCTTTGCAGCTTTAGGAGCAGCAGCTTCACCTGCAGCATCCATATCTACTTTTTCAGCTTTTCTTTCTTCCAAGCCTTCAGCCATTGCAGCGCAACAAGCATCAAGAATTACTTCTACAGACTTAGTAGCATCATCGTTAGCTGGAATAACGTAATCAACGTTAGAAGGATCAGAGTTTGTATCAACAATTGCAAATACTGGAATACCAAGACGGTTAGCTTCGCGTACTGCAATATTTTCTTTCAAAACATCGATAACAAACAAAGCAGATGGAAGACGAGTCAAATCAGCGATAGAACCAAGGTTCTTTTCAAGTTTAGCACGCTGACGAGAAATCTGAAGAACTTCTCTCTTTGACAAGTTTGAATAAGTACCATCGTTAGTAAGTTTGTCGATAGTTGCCATCTTCTTAACAGCCTTACGGATTGTTGGGAAGTTAGTCAACATACCACCTGGCCAACGTTCGATAACGTATGGCATATTTACAGAAGCAGCTTTCTCAGCTACTACCTGTTTAGCTTGTTTTTTAGTAGCAACAAAAAGGACTTTCTTTCCTGATTTTGCGATCTGCTTCAAAGCATCAGCAGCTTCTTCAACTTTTACAACGGTTTTGTTAAGGTCGATGATATGGATACCGTTGCGTTCCATAAAAATATAAGGAGCCATTGCCGGGTTCCACTTTCTCTTCAAATGTCCGAAGTGGCAGCCTGCTTCCAATAATGTATCAAAATTTACTCTTGACATTGTTTTTAATTTTAATCGTTTACTTTCTTTTTTGTTTAAATTGAACCAACTGTCCGGTAGTTTCTCCGCAAACAATTGTAGGGAAAATCCTGACAGTTTAGATACTAAACGCTTTTACATTTAAGTTTTTGAGTTTCTAAGTTCTTGAGTTTAGTCTGAAGTTTCGCAAACCGATTACTTGCAACAAACTTACAAACTTAAAAACTAACAAACTCAATCGCTTAACGTTTACTGAACTGGAATCTTCTACGTGCTTTCGGACGTCCTGGTTTCTTACGTTCAACAGAACGAGAGTCACGAGTCATGAAGCCTTCTGCACGAAGAGCTTTCTTGTCATCAGCATTGATTTTAACAAGAGCACGAGCGATTGCCAAACGCAAAGCCTGTGACTGTCCTGTAAAACCACCACCACACAAGTTTACTTTAATATCATATTTTTCAGCCACCTGAAGAAGGTTAAGAGGCTGTTTAACTACATACTGCAGAATAGTTGATGGAAAGTACTCTGCAAGGTCTCTCTTGTTAATAGTAATCTTTCCTGTACCTTCGCTAACGAAAACGCGAGCAATTGCGCTTTTACGTCTGCCTAATGCATTTACTACTTCCATTCTTTATTATTTAAGTGTGTTAATATCAATAACTTTCGGAGTCTGAGCTTCGTGTTTGTGTTCAGAACCTTCATAAACATACAAGTTGCCAAGCAATTTAGCTCCCAGACGGTTTTTAGGAAGCATACCTTTAACAACTTTCTTCATCAATTTTTCAGCGCCATTAGGTTTAGCCATCAAGCGAGCAGGAGTGATTTCGCGCTGACCACCAGGATAACCTGTGTAGCTCAAATACACTTTGTCATTCCACTTATTACCTGTAAACTTAACTTTGTCTGCATTGATGATAATAACGTTATCACCGCAGTCCACATGAGGAGTAAAGTTTGGTTTGTACTTTCCTCTCAACAGTTTCGCAACTTTTGCACCGAGACGTCCTACGACCTGGTCGGTAGCATCAACTACAACCCATTCTTTTGTTGCAGTTTCCTTGTTTGCAGAAATGGTCTTGTAACTTAAAGTATCCACTCTTAAATCTTTTTTAAAATGTTAACTACTAAAAAACGAATTCATCACACATCATCCGTCCCGGACAAAGAAGAATTAAAGTGTTCTGAATCTTAAATTTATCACTATTTGATAATAATCGGCTTGCAAAGGTACAACTTTTCTTGAAACAGACAAAGTTTTTCCGTATTTTTCTATCTTAATCAGTTGATACTATGCTAAAAAGGCTACCATCGTAATAAAACGACAGTAGCCCGTTTATATATTTTAGTACTATATTTATCGATTACCTAATAATGTTCTCAGGATATTTTTCCGGCATAGTAACCTTTTTCCAGGTTTCATAGCACCATGAATCTATTATATTTCCGTTAATATCCTCTTTCAGAAAATATTTCACAACCATTATTCCATTTTCCTTCATTTCGTATTCCATCACATTCTTTTTTCCGTTCAGCTGCGGAAGATGGAGATTTCTTTCAACAATTTCTGTATATGATTTTTCAGAATCCACCTCATATGTCCCTTCACCTATTATAATAGCTCCATGAGGCATCATAACCATATTAGTAAACCGTCCGTCGTCCGAAAGAATTTTAAATGAATTACTTGTTTTAAGCTCACCGGCTACATCCGGAGAATTAGAACGATAAAAACACATCTGCCATACGCCATTAAGACTTACAGGAACTTTTTCAGTCTTTTGCGCCAACGCATTACCCGATGCCACCAGCAACAATAATGCCAATAATAAGAAACTGCGCATTTTCATAACACTATATATTTAAGTTTATTAATAGGTTTCTACAAATATAACAAAAATAATTATTAGATACACAGATTAGCATCTTTTTTTTATTATCAGGCCTTAATCTTAATACATATTACAAAAAAGGCTGTACGGAATTATCCATACAGCCTATAATTTCTATATTCTCGAATATTAGAATTCTGCATTTCTCGGAGTACGAGGGAAAGGTATAACGTCACGTATATTCGACATACCTGTAACGAACAACAGCAAACGTTCGAAACCAAGTCCAAATCCAGAGTGAGGACAAGTTCCGTACTTACGAGTATCAAGATACCACCACATATCTTTCATAGGAATACCAAGTTCCTGAATACGAGTAAGCAGTTTGTCATAGTCAGCCTCACGTTCAGATCCACCAATAATCTCACCAATCTTAGGGAACAGCACATCCATAGCACGTACAGTCTTTCCGTCTTCATTCTGTTTCATATAGAATGCCTTGATTTCCTTAGGATAGTCAGTCAGGATTACCGGTTTGTTGAAATGTTCTTCCACCAGATAACGTTCATGTTCAGAAGCCAGGTCAGCTCCCCAGAATACAGGGAATTCAAACTTATGACCTTTAGCTACAGCATCTTCAAGTATCTTTATACCTTCAGTATATGGCAAGCGAACAAAGCTATCTTTCAATACACCCTGCAAGCGTTCAATCAATCCCTTATCGAACATATCGTTCAGGAATTTGACGTCATCATAGCAGTTATCCAAAGCCCACTGCACACAATATTTAATGAACTCTTCAGCCAAGTCCATATTATCATTGATGTCATTGAAAGCCACTTCAGGTTCAATCATCCAGAACTCAGCCAAGTGACGAGGAGTATTAGAGTTCTCAGCACGGAAAGTAGGACCGAAAGTATAGATTGCACCAAGTGAAGTTGCAGCCAATTCACCTTCCAACTGACCAGACACAGTCAAACTAGCCTGCTTGCCGAAGAAGTCATTATCATAAACTATAGATCCATTCTCATCCTTCTTCAGATCATACAGATTCATGGTAGTAACCTGGAACATCTGTCCCGCACCCTCACAGTCAGAAGCAGTAATGATAGGAGTATGGAAATAGAAGAAACCACGGTCATGGAAGAACTTATGAATAGCAATAGCCATATTGTGGCGAATACGGAACACTGCGCCAAAAGTATTTGTACGCGGACGCAAGTGAGCTATCTCACGAAGGAACTCCATTGAGTGTCCTTTCTTCTGAAGAGGATAAGTATTGTCACATACACCCAACACTTCTATTTCGCGAGCCTGAATTTCGGCAGCCTGTCCCGCACCTACAGATTCCACTAATTCACCGTTTACGCTGATACATGCACCTGTAGTAATCTGTTTGAGCATTTCTTCATCGAAGTTAGCCAAATCAACAACCACCTGCACATTATTTATAGTAGAACCGTCATTCAAGGCGATAAAGTTTACCTGTTTACTACCGCGGCGGGTACGAACCCAGCCTTTAACGTTGACCATACTACCGAATTCGCGTGATTTCAGCACGTCAACAATTTTTGTTCTACGAATCATTTCCATCATTTAATAATTTATATTATTCAAAAGACCCCATACGGAGCATATTTACTTCATTTTCTGTCAAGAATCTCCAGTCACCGCGACGCAATCCTTTCTTTGTAAGTCCGGCAAAATAAACTCTGTCAAGTTTAATTACCTTATATCCCAAATGTTCGAATATACGGCGTACGATACGGTTCTTTCCAGAGTGGATTTCTATTCCAACCTGTGACTTATCAGTATCAGAAGCATAGCTTACAGCATCAGCATGAATTTCTCCATCTTCCAAAGTTATACCTTGTACAATTTGGTCAAGATCGGCTTTTGTAACATTCTTATCACAATACACATGATAAATTTTCTTCTTCAGATATTTAGGATGAGTAAGTTTCGAAGCCATCTCACCATCATTGGTAAGCAGAAGAACACCAGTTGTATTACGGTCAAGTCTTCCCACCGGATAAATACGTTCCTTACATGCATTCTTCACATAATCCATCACAGTCTTACGTTCCTGCGGATCATCTGCAGTAGTAACGCAATCCTTTGGTTTGTTAAGCAGCAGATACACCTTTCTTTCAATGGTTACCGGTTGGTCATGGAATTTCACGTCATCATTGCGATGCACTTTAGTTCCAAGTTCTGTCACCACTACACCATTTACAGAAACCACTCCTGCTGTGATAAACTCATCAGCCTCACGACGTGAGCATATACCGGCATTAGCCAGGAACTTGTTCAAGCGGATAGGTTCATTAGGATCTGTAAGCACATCCTTATACTCTATCTGCTTCTTCATGCTATATTTAGCATTCGGGTTATAATCATTTGTGCGCTGACGGAATCCTCCCTGACGGTTGTTTCCATATCCGCCACCCTGCTGGCGATATCCGCCCTGCTGTCCCTGACGAGGACGGAACGAACGCTGTTCACCCCCATCATTATTGAATCTAGGAGTAAACTGACGCTGCTGACGATCACCGCCGTTGTTATTAAAACGTGGTGCTCCGTAAGAACGTTCCCCTCCTTCATTGTTTCCATATGGGCGATTGCCATAAGGACGTTGCTGACGGCCATAATTGTTTTTGCCATAACCTCCACGCTGCTGACGGTCAGCACCATTATTATTGTTGTTAAATCGAGGGTTGAACGAAGAGCGGTTCTGACGTTGCTCACCACCTTCAAATCCATTGTTAGGACGACGTCCGTAATTTCCACCCTCATAACGATTGTTTCTGTTATAACCTTCTCTGTTGTTGTAAGATTTTCTACCATCGCGGCCAGACTGGTTTTCACCGTTTTGTCTGAATTCTCTTTCTGTCATAATAATTAAATCAAAAAAAAAATTAATACTCTTACCCTCTCGGGCCAAAAATGTCTCTATAAATCAAATATAAAATTAAATACCAGTATAATTATGTGGAGTTATTGCGCGAAGTTCCTTCTTTATATCTTCACTCACCTCCAATGTCTCTATGAAATTCTTTATTGAAGCCTCGTTTATAGCCTGGTTAGTACGTGTAAGAGCCTTCAGCGCCTCATACGGATTAGGATAAGCCTCACGGCGAAGAATTGTCTGAATAGCCTCAGCAACCACACTCCAGCAGTTATCCAAGTCCTCATAAATCTTATGCTCGTTCAACAACAGTTTGCCAAGTCCTTTCAGCGAACTCTGTATCGCAATAATAGTATGACCGAAAGGAACACCGATATTACGCAAAACAGTAGAGTCTGTCAAGTCACGCTGCAATCTTGAAACAGGAAGTTTTGACGACAAATGTTCGAAAATAGCATTAGCCATACCAAGGTTACCCTCAGCATTTTCAAAGTCTATCGGATTAACCTTATGAGGCATTGCGCTTGAGCCTACTTCACCGGCTTTGATTTTCTGCTTGAAATACTCCATTGAGATATACTGCCAGAAGTCGCGGTTCATATCAATCATTATAGTATTGATACGTTTCATCGCATCAAATATTGCCCCCAGATTGTCATAGTTCGAAATCTGAGTAGTATATTCCTCACGTTCCAATCCCAACTTTTCTGCAACAAACTTATTACCGAATTCTTTCCAGTCAAACTCAGGATATGCCACATGGTGAGCATTATAATTACCAGTAGCCCCACCGAACTTGGCAGTAATGGCACAAGCTTTCAGTATATCCAGCTGACGGCGCAATCTGTACACAAACACCATAATCTCTTTACCCAATCTTGTAGGCGAAGCAGGCTGTCCGTGAGTCTTCGCAAGCATAGGAATATCCTTCCATTCCTCAGCATATGCGGCAAGCTGGTCAATAAGTTTCTGTATTTGCGGATAATATTCCTTCTCCAGAGCCTCTTTTATAGACAAAGGCACAGAAGTATTATTGATATCCTGCGAAGTCAATCCGAAATGGATGAACTCCTTATATTTTTCCAATCCCCCAAGCTTGTCGAACTGTTCCTTGATGAAATATTCCACAGCTTTCACGTCATGGTTAGTAACGCTTTCTATTTCTTTGATACGCTGAGCGTCAGCCTCTGAGAAATTACGGTAAATATTACGCAATGATTCGAAACGCGCATGATCGAAACACTTCAACTGTGGCAACGGAAGTTCACACAAAGTAATAAAATACTCTATTTCCACCTGCACACGATACTTGATCAGCGCATACTCAGAAAAATATTCAGCCAAAGCTCCCGCCTTGGTCCTATATCTGCCGTCGATAGGAGAAACAGCAGTGAGTAAGTCAAGCTCCAACATTGTTTTTCAGTTTTTTCTAAATTAATGATCATTAAAACTTCGCAAAAGTAATGCTTTTTCCCGACTTAACCACCCTAATAATGAAAACTTTAGTAATTATTACACAAATATCCGGTTTTTCATAACAGCAAAAAACCTGCTGATTTTTCCAAACATAGCATCAACATAAGCTAAAATATCATAAAAACGGAAGAATACAATTAATCAAGATATATAACCGTCTGAAATAAAGCGTACCTTTGCATCAGAAAAAAACGAACATAAAATCAAAAAGACAATGGAACTTCCAAACGATCCGATGATGCTTTTCAGCCTCATCAACATGAAGCTTAGAGACTTTTATCCCTCGCTCGACTCTCTTTGCGATGATTTAAGCCTTAACAAAGAGGAAATAATATCACGTCTTAAAGACGCAGGATTCGAATACAATGAAGAGATGAATAAGTTCTGGTAAATCACTATTCCCGAAAAAGACAACCATTTATTTTATTTAATAACAAAATAATACCAATGAGCAATTGAGAATAGCATATTTCTCCAAATACTCATTGGTATATTTAGTTTGCGGACGTAAAAAGTTATTTTTTTACAAGCAAACATATGTTAGTAAAAAACAAGCAAGCATATTAATTGCAGTTTCAGCTAACAAGCAAATTGATCTTATACCTATGAACTATAATATTAATGAAGCCCTGTATCACATTTTGTTATATTAGGTTTAGATGCCCATTCAGTATTTTCTCCGCTTTTTACACTCTTACTTTTCTGCTGGTATATTGGCGATTCACTAAAATCCTTAGGACCAGGCAAGAAGAATGAATGGTGCAGGCTGTACATTATACGTTCTTTCTGTTGTTCAGTAAATTTATTGGCATCAGAAACAGCATAATCCATTATATTAGTAGAACGGAACACTTCTGGCTCCACACTATTATTACGCATTACATTCTTTTCGTATCCATCACTTCCTATTGGACCTATAGGACCATTTTTACTAATCCATGAGTTTAGTCCTATCATATATTGGTTTCTGTTGTATGGTTTTGTGTCAGTACAATAGTCAGTATCCAGTTTTGGAGAGCTGCTGTTCTCATTGAATGCATGATAAAGTGCAAGGAAGTGACCAAGTTCATGAGCCAATGTCATTGTAATATCCTTATTATTATAGTTTTCTCCCTCTTTCTGCATTTCATAAATGTAGTTATTGTTTATACAAATACAGTGCGGATAAGGAAAGTCATATGGATTTCCGTTCGAAGGACAAGTTGTGCAACCATCCAAAGAATACGGTTCAAGAAATATAGGGAATTGCGATATACCTATTATATACTGTTGGTCTGTTGTATATGTATAGATAAATACATTAATATATTTGTCATTATCCCAAAGCATTTCTTTATATTTAGGATCGCCACTTGCCATAAAATCCTCCGGATTAATATCATTATATGATATTTTTTCTCTGGAAATACCTTTTTCAGGCATTGCTTTTCCTTCATTATCTTCTTCTGCCATCACAAAGGTGACAGGCAAACCGTTGTCTGCATAATATTTATTCACGCCCTCCAATATAGTTTCAAGATGTCCAGGTCTTACATATTGTTTTTCATCAGATTCGTCTTTGTAAAGTACATGAAAAACTATAGGAATTTTATATTCATGGTCTTCGCTGAACTCAATAGACTTTTGTGATACAAGCAAATCCACTGTACCCGATGCCCCTGTAATATTAATTTTTGCGTCGCGGTCATTCTGCCATAAATTTTCAGAAAAATTTATTTCAAGTTGGTTTTTTTCTGCATTCGCACTTACCTGTAGCCAATGGTTACTTGAAACAGCTGTTTGCCATGCACCGGCAGGTATTCCGTTTTCTGTCAGATTTACAGTTAGAGTACCTCCATTCGCATCAAGCCCCTCAGCTATTGTTATGGCCTCTTCCGGCAATTTCATATCATTGCCCTCATTGTCCGAGCACGAATATATCACTGGTGCCAGAGCAAGCAAGGTTGTGTATAATATATGTTTCTTCATTGTAGTTTTGTTATTATTTTAATTACTAGGCCTTAATTACCAGTTGACAAGGCTTTAGTTACCATTTTTTCCTAATGTCTGATATCAAATATCTAAAACCTCGCCAACCTGTCATCTTATTTATATTCAAATGTTATGCTTTGATTAAGCGGACATTCCACAACGTTGTCTGTTACGAAGTTTGATGAGTTTTCACCTGCTCTGCTTACAATAAGCACTACTTTCACATTCTGCATGTCGGCAAACTTGAACGCCCCCTGTTCTATGCAATGATGGAACTCCAGAACTTCGTTGCCTTTGCTTGTATCCTTGCCGGCCATTATGTCACCAAATATAGGTTCGGTTGCAGACACATAACGTACCAAGTGGTTGTGTTTGCTGAAGTCATACATAGCATCAAGTTCCGGAGTCGTACCGATTTGCTTTTCAGAACTTACCAGATTATCTTCGATTACCCACACAGCCATACGGTATCTTCCAGCCTTGTTTACTTTAACTTTTGCAGAAACACTTATGCCTTTAGTAGCATCTCCCGAAGTTGCTGCCGAGATTGCGCAGCTTGCTTCCGACTGCATTTCGCTATCCACAGCCTTTTTAATAGTATTTGCAATTGTTTCCGGTGTGTCTGTAGCATAGACCCCTATACCTTCATCCGCTTTCAAGTTCAGAACTGTTGAAGGAACACCGCCCACGTTACCTCTGGTGAACAGCTGCAAAGCCACAACATCTGTTGAAGGTGTGAAAAACTCATCTTCTCCCTTTACTCCGTGAACAACAGTAAGCACTGCATCACCGTTTGTATTCAGCTTGCTGAATTCATTTATCCCTACAATCATTTTCGGGCAGATGTTACAGTCAAGACTTGTGCCTTCTGTAACCAATACTCTTTTACGGAAACCGTCATATTTGTCAGAGTCGGTATCCTCCGGAAGTTGCAGTTTCTCTTTCACAGCTTCAATTGTTATTTCCGGTGTCAGCTTACCCTGATAACTTGCAAAAAAAACATATTTCCCAGCTTCGGAAGATTTAAATGAAAGTCCTTCATATACTTCCGATTTTCCGTTTACTTTCTGGTATATTGTAGATTGTGCGGTCACGTCCGCTCCTTCCATAGTAACGGTGAATAATGTCTCTTCCTGTCCGTTGTTCAAAATGTATGATTCCGAAGAGCTCAGTTGTAATCCTTCCTGTACGTTTCCGTTACCTGGATCATCGTTACTTGAACAGGCTGTCGCCATAAATGCCGCAGCCAGTCCGAAAAATAAATTCTTAAGTTTCATGTTTTTTTGTTTTTATGTTTGTTATTAAAATGATGATGTTACAGTCAAGTTAGCGCCTGTATATGCCGGTGTATATCTGCAAACCCCACCTGAACATACATATCCGGCTCTATTACGGCCATAGCTCAATTGTAATCGCGTATTCTTGCGTGTGTAGCTCACTGAACCACTGTAATAGTGTGTATCAGTAGTTCCAAGATTGTACATATCACTAACAGAAAAGCTCCATTTTGGAGCAAAACTGAACTCAACAAGAGCCGCAACCCAATCTTTTTCGTAGTCCTGTGAATACAGATACTGCAACTCGGCACGGATTGACTTCTTACGGTCGAATTTATAAAGGCCGTCCAGTACGAAGATGTTCGACAGATAAGTCTCGTCGTCAAAACCTAAAGAAGGATTCCATTCCTGTACCGATACAAGAAGCGATGTCTTGAACTTCCTGTTCCATTGACGTTCTACATCTGCATTTATATCACGCCACAGCAGACGTGATTTCCCTGTAATATTCTTATTAGAATAAAACATGGAAGCATTAAAATGCAGATTCCAATACTTACTTCTATCCTCTTTTGAACGAATGGAGTAGTATATATCCAACTGTCCTCCACGCTCACCGTCTCCTTGCACCTGATATGGATTAAGATTTGCAAGCATATAAGTATATTGTCTGGTGAGAGCTGGTAGATAGTTCATCACGTTTCCAACTCCTCTACCATTACGCGCCAGAGTTGTATTCATGTAATTAAGTTCACGATATGTCCCAAGCACAGACAGAGCTTTATAATTATATCCTATTTCAGCCAGAAATCCATGTCCCTGCACAGGCTTAGAAGCATTAAACGACGCATCTTTACCTTTTCCAACATATTCTGCAGCCATATTAATCCCTTTATAGTCAAAATTCAGCCTTGCGGAATATAGATTCAGGTTATCCACAATCAAGGCATTGGAAGCATCTTCAGGCAATGCTTCGTAACGGTTCACAACACTTCCTTCCAGATTAAGCAATCCGCTATTCCATCCAATAATATCAGATACCGATAAACTCAGGTCAGCTCCTCTTATCCAGGAGTCAGCATAGGAATCATAAAGTCTTGGACGCCCATACAATCCCTTTACACTGACATAGTTCTTGAAGTTATAGCTTGCGTTTACACCTTCTATAGAATTGTTTATTCCTAAAGTTCTGTCTTCATAACTTCTGAAAACAAGTCCGGAACCGAACTGTTCAAAAATATCACCTACTCGAAAAGCAAAATTTTCATCCTGCCATGATGCATACTTTATTCCTAATATTGCTTTCTTTCCACTTCCATACAGACCGATATCATATCCCTGCAGTGTAGGGAGATAACCTTCCAACTGTATTCCTGCACTGAATTTACCTAAAGTATAATCAAGTTTCAGATAGTTGTTGCTACCGAACCTGTCGTCAGGATCTACTGAGTTTTCTTTATTCAGTCCATTATCCTTAACATAATATATGCTGTTTGACTCAAGACTCCCTGTAAGATATCCCTTCTCCTGCGAAAATAAGGGAAGTGAAGTAACGCATAGCAATGTAAATATCAGTTGTCTCATTACTCGCTTATCTCTTTAAGTTTCTCAAATAACTCATATTCACTGCCGGGTGTATATCCGGTATGTGAATATACAATCTCACCCTTAGCATTTACGATATATGTTTGTGGAGTCAGAGATACATTCATAGCACGCTTCAGATCCTGGTTCTTGTCGAACAGACATATAAAGCCCCATTGAAATCCCTGAGCCATTGAACGCGCACGTGATGTAAAACGGCTGTCATCTATTGATACTGCAATTATATTGAAGTCTATTTCTTCCTGCCATTCTTCCATAACCTCATTAAGTGCATTCAGTTCAGTCATGCATGGCTTACAAGTAACCCCCCAAAAAGACACAATAGCAGGTTTTCCCTCAAGTACATCTTTTGTGTTTACAACATCACCGTTAATTTTTTCAACCTTAACATTAGGCCATACACTTTGTGCAAAACTATAGTTTGCTATCAACAATAGTATGACCAACAAAAATGAGATTTTCTTCATTTCTATAAATCTTTACTAAAATTTGTTACACAAATACCTCTTCATTAAAACGAGTAAAACAGTAACGGCACATTAAACCGCTACTGTTTTCTGATATTATATATTTTTTAATAATCTCACTGAGCATTCGCTACAGTATAAGGCTTATGATAAACCCTTTCTGGAAGCACATCTGCCTTTGGCAAACGGGTTCTTCTCAACATGCCATTACCTTTAACTGGTAATACTTTATATTCTCCTGGTACAAATAAATGTGATGCACGACTCTTGCTTGCGCGACTTTCTGCATCAGACTTCCTGGTCAGAACAATATTGCCATCAACCTTACAGTTCCAGCTCCATGCACCCATATTCATTTCCTGTGCAAATGATGGAGTGAATACAAAATTGTTTTTCTCATAAGGTTTGATTGTCAATGTATTTCCATCTTCAGATAATTCACAAGGGAAATTATACTGACTGAAATCTGTAGCATAATCTTCATTGTAACCATATAGGCTTATACGGTTTCTCCATGCTTCAAACGGATCAATATATGTGGTATAGAAACCTTCATCATCCATTTCTGAACTTACAAGTGTAATGCTGTTGTCAGCTCCTATCTTGAAGAACAATTTCGGACCATAATCCTGGAACAGTTCGTCAGTATCATATGCAGAATATCCCGTATCACCGAACAGGTCAAGAGGAGTCGCGAATCTAGTTGATATTTTGTCATAACAGAAACCTGTACCTACCATCCAGTTATGGCCGATATATTTATCTTTATATTTTTCCTGACTTGTTTTAAATTCCTCCCACAGTTTATCAACTTCAGCTTGTGGATTTTCGTTTCCTTGTTTCTTGAAGTATTCTATAAGGTCTGCTTTTATTTCCTCAGGAAGAGTAGTGGTATATCCTGCCGGTTCTTGTCCGATAGTGACATCAAATGTGGATATCATTCCACTTTCTCCCGGACGCTTAAGTGTTCCGGTCCATTCACCTTTAAGCTTCTCAAACAATTCGCTCTGTACAGGAGTTTCTGCCTCCCATTTGCCAGATCTTGCTCTGTATTGAGGTCCGTCATAGAACAATTTTGTCGATTCGTCTACATTATACGACATCAGTGCCAACCAGCTTTCCTTATCATCCTGTGAAGTAAATCCTAATATATAGCCTTCATCGCTGTTGATTTTCTTCAATATATCCGAACCGTTTTCTTCATTTACAACGGTTCCGTACTGTCCAATCATTTGAGCCACTTTGGTATCCATTTCCTCTCCTTCTATTCCGTTCAGCATAGGAAACCATTCACTTGTATAGTTCATAAGATATCTGAAAGCATAACAATCTTTGTTAGGGGCTTTCACTTTGAACATAACCACAAACGGATCACCATTTGCCGACTCAACGGCTTCTACCGTAAGCTCAGCTTTAGGATTTGTAGATTTAGGAATTTCTATACCTGTCATCTTGTAAAGACTACGTATAGTAGCATCATCATTGTAAACAGCAGAAACAAATAAAGAATACTTTTTGTCAACCTCCACATCAAATGCCACTTCTATTTCTTTAGACGACTCATATCCTCCACTGAATATCATAGATTCTATACCTCTTTCACCATCTACATATTTAAGGAGTTTCTCCATATTTTCACCTTCTTCTATAAGGTTATATTTCATTGTCTGCACACCTTCTTCCGGTGTCATTTTCATAACCAGCGTCTTTTCGCGTACAAGAACCTTTTCTATTTTTACTTCACCGTTTCCTGGAGCCGGCAATTGAGTAAAGAATCCCTGACGCATGAACATCTTAGGATATGTACCCATATCCATTCCTCCCATTGACATTTCTACTGAAGTTACAAGTTCGCCAGATAAATAAACTTCCGACGGTGCAACAGGTGAAACCGGATTTTCAGTTGCTCTTGAACTCGCCTGAGCATTAATTTCTGACATACCTCCAAACATGAATTCGGAAATATCACCATTCTCTTGACATTCCCATATAATAAGCTGGTAGCTTGTACCTGGATTAATCTGAGTTATCAAGTCAGCCTCCTCTATAGGATCGCTGCCAGTTCCTTCTCCCCAATTCAAAACCTTATCTTCATTGTATGCTCCAGTATACATACTGTGTCCGTTCTCAAATGTAATAGTCTTAGGACCTTTGAATTGTGGTAAAGGCATACCCTGGCCTTCTCCCATAAAATCACCATCAGCCATATAACTAAAGTCCTTGTAGCCATAAAGTTCTTCGTTAGTTCTATAAACTTCTGTAGGAACTATACTCACTTTATAATATGTATCATTTGGTACTTCAACATGGAATGTAACCTTAAACATATTTGCATCCACAATTGTCAGAGGCTGAGTATATACAGGAGTTTTCAATGACACAGATTCCACCTTATAACCATCATCAGCTCTGAACGCAAAGAATACTGTGTAATCCTTATTTCCTTCCAGACCATAAATATTTATTTTCTGAGCATCATCTTCAATTTTCACTATACCATCAACTTTATTTTGAGCTTCAGCATATATAACAGCTCCATCAACTGGCGTTGCATTAGCTCCTTCAACTACCTTATAAGCAAAATCCAATGCACCTGCAACTTTCACATCTATAGTAGCAGATGTCGTGAAAACCTGACCTTCAGGTGCAGTCAAAACTGCATTGATGTTATTAACCGATGTTGCTTGCTGTGTCTCTTCATTTTCCTTACATCCCCAACAAAGCATCATAAGCATACACGTTAGGAAAAGTGTCTTAATAAATTTTTGTTTTTTCATTTTTTGTTTTTTTTGAGTTAGTTTTATTTTGAGTTTTGCAAATATTAAAATTGAAAGTAAATACTCTCATTTAAAATTAGATAAGTCTATTTTTGAGATGCCAATCAGATTATTAAATGTCACTTTATCAGCATTCCAATTCTCAATTTTTATTGTATGAACATCTTCTGTTTCTTTATAAATATGAGAATTCTGTGATTTATAAATTTCCAGAGTACTATTGTCTCCCCAATTTACAAAACCTGCTACCATATTTTCTCCAGATATATCAGGAAGCAATGCCTTATCTCCAATAAAATCATATACAATAGTTTTTACACTGCTTTCCATACCAATTTCATCATCTTCTTTTTGTAAAGGCACAATTTCAGTTTTATCCGAAAATAAAGTTATATTATTATCAGACAAACCTAATTTGAAAATATATTTCATTCCACGTTCTATCTTTATTGATGGTAAGATAACCTGATAACTTTGGTCATCAATAGAGAATGTCATAACTGTTTTTTTACCGTCAGATTCAAATGGGATAGTAAATGTTTGCGGTAAATCAGAATTCCATCCATTACCGACAATTTCTTTTTCTGTTTCAACAATGATAGACCCATCCGTCTCAGGCGTAATCACTCCTGTCTCAATATTCAGGTTACCTTTGACTTTAAATCCATCACCACTAACAGTTATACTATGCAAAATTCCACTTCCTTTATAATTATCCCCTTTAATAATATTAACAGCAATCGCAGACATTGCATGCGACATATTTAACTTTGCCTCAGGATTTTTCAATGAGACCAAAACTCCTTTACCTGAGTACAAATAATCAATTTGTTCATTTGCATCAATTGACACGTAAGAAGCAGATGTTATATTCTCATCAAA
>NZ_JADYTF010000065.1 GCF_021530995.1 Bacteroides caecigallinarum | reverse complement strand
CTTTTAATAGATCCTGATAGAAATCGTCGAATATCTTCAACATTTTCAGAGACAAGTCGAAATTTTTAATAGACAATCTATGCCGGCTTTACCAGTTCTAATCATACGGGGTTTACTGAATGCTTACGAATGTCTTTGTCGTTTTATTGCACCTTTTCCAGGAAGAAGCGTCCGGAACCGGTAGAAACATCGTTTAAAGTGATTCTTCCGTTGATCGGATAGCTTCTGCCCGTCTGCTCGTCTTTCAGTTTCCAGCCATTCCAGGCATTGTCGGAGTCATCGAAAGTCAGGCTGACATTGCCAGTCTGCTTCAGGTAGAAGCCTACGGGGATGCGGGTGGCGGATTTCATCCGCTGGATGGAAAGGGCTTTACCGTCGGCGGCAGTGAATACGGCTACACCTGACCCCTCTTCGTTGCCTACCAGCAACAGGGCATCTTCACGGCTGTCATAGCTGTCGTTGGCAGTGGACGAGAGAGTCACAAAGCAAGAGGCTGTATGGCCACTGGCTGTAACAAGCAATTCCAGTTGTTCGGGCAACGCACGGGTCAAGGCACCACTGCTGTTTCCTTGTTCCAACATATCTTCAGTCAGGTTGACTGAGTAACTGGTGTCTTCTGCCTTCGTTTCCAAGAAGACGGCCTGCATCGGCGCTATCTGTGCGCCGTTTGCCACATTGCTGCTGGTAATGTCAACATATTGTCCGTCTTTGTAAACCTTTACAGAGGAAACAGATGAAGAATTTGCTTCCAAGAACTTCTTGATGTTAATGTGCGCCATGAACGGATTTCCGAAAATGTAAAGAGTTCCGCTTGTTTCACGTTTGAGCGTTAACCCGTTAATCTGCTCTGCAGTCCAGAGACGGCCGATTTGTCCCGTTCTGGCAATTGAACTTCCCTTCAATGAATTACCGTTTATTCCATAATAATTATAGATGCTGAATGACTTCGGGAAGTGGAAATGATAAGGAGTAGCATTTGTCTCATCTCCGGCTTTCACGGCAAAACCTTGTCCCACTTCGTAATTGGTTTCAACGGCATTAAAACTTCTCGACCAGTCGGTCAATTCGGTTATTACCTTATCCGTGGTGTAATGGGCTCTGGTAAGCGTCTCGTTCCTTACTGCGCTGCTCCAGAACCGCTGGTAGATGAAAGGATCATTGCGCTGTTCTGAGTAAGAAGATTTCTTGTCAAGACCTTGTTCCTTCCCATTAATCGGCATAAAGTAATTCGGATGCAGATTATCGGATGGCGTCGCTCTCCAGCTTTCCCAGTCTGTCACGTTTTGGGTTACAAACATGTCTCCCGTCACCATGGCTTGCAGCGGTGCCGACATCAGATGATAGGTACCGGCACTGAGATTCATATCCACAAAGGCTTGTGTATAATGCAGGTGTGATTGACCTATCAGTTCCGTACCTGGTGCAAAATGGATGTTGTTGCACCAGTATTCCTCCGTACCGGATGCGCTCAACACCGGATATTGTTCGACATTAGCAGGAATGAACACGTTGCTGCAATCCCAAGGCACTCCTTTTGTCCAGTTGCCCCAAGTGTTCCAATCTGTGGATGTCGTTCCCGTCCATTCCGTTTCATGCGGATGAATGGTCAATTCTATACCGTTAATGTAAGGCGAATTCGGATTAGCCGGATTTTCTACTGTCAGATAGTAGATGCCGGGCTTTAAATCGGGAATCGGGTCCCCATTGACAAACTCAAATTCGGAAGACGAATTTAACTTCACAGTATAGGTCTTATCAAAAGAGTTTCTTGATTTATAATCCCGTATGGCCAACTGGTATTCTTTACCCTCTTCGCCTCCGCTTACCACCAGCGAGGTGCTGTTCCCTTCACAAATGTCGGCAGGGGTAGGTTTCAAACCGACAATGCTGGTGGTCAGTTCATCCCCCACGCAGTCCATCACGCCGTCAAGGTCATAATCCGGACGGAGATATACGCCATGTATCTTTATATTTTTAAGAACATCCAAACCTCCCAAGACGTACTGTATTTCGTCAATCGTTGTACTTGCCGGTGGAGTTATCGAAAGATATGTCTTGTCTCCGTTTCCTGCCACTTTCAGTCCGAGTCCGCTGCCACCTGTTGTTTCAGCAATCGGTTCTCCCTGATAGAGAGCTTTGATTATTTCAACATTAATTCCACTCAAATCAATCAGCCCGGGAATTCCGGACAGAATCAGACCAATTTCTTGACCACCTTTTATCTCGTCAAATTTGACGGACAATGTTGTGCCAGACAAAGAAACTCCTTGGAATATGGTTGCATAACTTTCCATATCCCCATCCAATATGTTGCCGAAATTGTCAAATACGGAAATGAGTTCGAGACCGGAACTTGTCACTTCGGCCGTTGCTCCATAGTTGGCATTTGTAATCAGCTGCATACATTCTTCTCCGGGTGCGCCACAATCGACTGAAGCATCTTCGTAAAAAGCGTAGTACACCTTCAGGACATTACCTGCAGCCAGAGACAACAAGCCCGAAAAATACAGTTCGATGGCATCAAATTCTTCATCGGTGTTAATGCTCAAGCGGGCCTTCCCGGTGGTTGACGTTCCCAAAAGGCTGACGGAAACCCCACTGTTGTCCTTTCCTACGCCGCTTCCTACTTCTTCACCTTTATTCAGAAGCCTGATCCGCAGGAAGTTGAGCACGTTTGCAGTAAGAATGGTATTTCCGCGGTCTATCACAAAGCCGACACGCATATTCTTTTTGTCCGTATTCAGGGATTGAGAAGATTTTACACCGACAATAGCAGTGTTGGTCCCCAACGATACATTTACAGCTTCCGTAAACTGCACATAATTGTTCTCATCCTCGTCCACGATATTTGCGAATGAACCTTCCGCTGTTCCGCTTCCTCCGATGCTTAATACACCATCAAAGCCATTCTCCGGTTGGTATGCGGTATATTGGTTTGAACCACCTCCATTAGTCATGTGATTGTTACAATAGTCCTGGTTCTTCACCAAACGTCGGATGATGGCGGTACGTACAATTTGATGTTGCTCTCCGTTTGCATCCGTATAGGTAAAAGTGCCCTGCACCTTGTAGTTTCCAGCAACAAACATATCAGTCAGTACCCATTCTCCGTTCTCATTCTCTTCCAACTTTGCATTCTGATACGGAGACTCCAGCAGCTTGAATTCCACGCTTCCCACCTTCTCTGGAACATCGGCAAAGCGATAACTGGGGGTATAAACCGTGGCACCGGATAAAGTGAATAAGGACGAAGCGTCTATCTTGTCCGGCTCTCGCACAAAGGCATAATTAATAGTGGTAGCACTCAATAACTTTACGTCAAGCCCGGCGAAATTCAGGTAAACCCTTTGGCAAGGTTGGGTGGTCTTTATGCTATATTTGGTTCGTCCGCCTCCAAGCAAGCCTAGACTTAGCATCTTAGTGTACGTATATTGTTCGGTATATTTTTCTGGATCGTCCTCTTCTCCATTATAAGTTCGGATAATGACAGATTTTCCTCCGCCCAGTTCCAATAATCCGCCTGTCGTGACAACGAATCCGACTTCTGAGCCGGCCTCAATCTCCCGTCCGAAATCAACTGTTGCATGTATGCCTCCGCTAATGCTGCCAATTACTCCCATAATTAGTTCTATGGTACAACCGTTGTCCGTTCTGTCATCGATTAATGAGTTGGCACTATTTTCATCCGACCAGCTTATCCAACTGACATCGCCGACTTTCCAAGGCACAGATACGCCGTTATAAAAGAAATCGGTCCTGCTGCTGATGGCCGGAATCATTTCATTGTCGCCCACATAGGCATAATAGATTTGCAACTTCCCGGCCAAATCCACATCCACTCCCGATATACACAAACGTATTTCATCAAAAGGTTTATCAAAAGTACCCTCTATGCAGAAGATGCTGGTCGGGTTTCCTTCTGTTTTATCATCGTAGTTTCCTCCGGTAATGTTACCCAATCCTAAATCCACAAGGCTTTTAACGCCGTCATTATTAAAGGTATATTCACCGGTCTTTTTTCCATGAAGATAAGTTTCCAGATAATAACCTTTCAATACATTTAATGACAATATTCCGTCATCTAAAGCAGTGCATACAAATCCAGCCTTTTGTCCGCCGGCATATTCGTAGTTCAAATCGCGTACAGACATAATCAAGCTTGCACCAGTACCCAGCCCCAACACTGATTGGACAGTATAAGAATCTGAAATATCAAGGTTTGTTACAGCATTCGATCCGTCGGGAATTGTAAATATACTACCTGTTGATGAACGTATGTTATCAACAATTCTTCCAGACCCTACCAGCGGAATCCGATGGGTGGCCTTCCAATATCCATCGTTTTGCTCTACCAGTCCATCATCTGAACCTATAGCTCCAATGCTTCGGGTGAGGGGAGTCGTTCCATGCATGGATGGAAATTCATCGTCCACGCATGAAGTCAACATGCTTCCCAGCAATGCCGTTCCAAGCAGCACGTTCCAAAGTCTGCTTGTCCATTTCTTCTTGTTCGTATCCATAATATTTATTTTTTTATTCCTGTTTGTGCCGCATGGAGGCAGGATGCGTTCCATCCCGTATTCCATGCGGCCAAGTTTCTTTGTTGTACTTATTCTTCCACCACTCGTGTGATCACCGCACGGCTCAGGCGCGGATCGTTATAGAACATGTTATCCACACCTCCCTTGTGGTCCACACGCAGTTGTTTCTTGGGCACACCAAATTCGTTGACCAGGCATTCATAAACCACACGGGCGCGGTTCTTGCTCAAGATGACGTTGCGCTCTACGCTGCCTGTGCCCTTATCGGCATAACCGGTAATGATGTACACCACATTCGGGTCAGCCTTCTTGATGGTCTCGGCAAACAAACTCAACTGTACACGGGCTTCGTTGGTCAGGTCCCAAGTGTCAATTTTGAAGATGACAAAGTTGGCGGCGGCCAAAGTCTTCACTACCGTGATGGAGTCGCGCTTGCGCTGTGCCAGTTGTGCCTGCATATCATTAAGTTTGTCTTGCATAGCCTTGAGCTCTGATGTACGGTCATGAGTGCGTATAATTGTCTTGCTTCTATCCCAACCACGTGGTTTGAATTTGTATGTCAGTCCTATCGTAGCACTCCATATTCCTTCTCCCCAGCGTCCGCCAAGCTCACCGTCGAAACGGTCACTGACGTATGCTCCTCGGATATCCAGATTCAAATCGAGTGCATCGTTCAGACGGAATGAATTCAGAATACCAACATTTGCACTTACTTCCATACTTTGTGGCGATTCCCATACTCTGGTCCATCCGAGACCGAAATATGGAGAGCAGTTATATACACGCTTTTCATTATACCCGTACAATATGTTTGACATATTGAACAGGGCATCGAGGTGGAGATTGTAGAACTTGAATTTCTGTTTCATCAGCCAATAGCCGTCACCTCCTTTGCCGGGTACATCCACCCCTGTACTATGAGTGGGGAATTCTCCATGTCCTTCTTTTTGGGTGGCTCCCTTTACAGACAGACCGCTGTACATTAGGCGTACACCGATGCCGGGAGTGAACCATTTGCCCACGGCGATGTCCAATGCCGGTGCAATACGGTCAAAAAACTTTACTTGTTTGTCGTGGTTGCCAAAGATGATTTGTCCGCCAAAACCGGCACTGACAAACCAGTTGTCCCAAAAGTGGTTGGTTTCCACTTTGTATTTGTCGTTGTCATACATCACTTCTTCGGTGGTGTCATACACCGATTGTATGGTGTCTGAGTGTTGTTCCTGTGCTGCGGCATCTGCAAAGGCTGTCGCACACAGCATGGTAATGAATAAATACTTTATCATTGTCTTATTTCCTGTCTAAAATGAATTTGAAGTTGCAATTAATGATGGCTTGTATGAGTTGTTCATCGGTGATATTTATCATGTCATCTGAATACTCAATGTCATGGAGAGTCACGATGCCCGTATAACCGCGTTGTCCTCTATATTGGATTGTTTGGTCGTAAATGGCTGCCTTGTAAGCAGAATCCTCCAAGTTTTGCTCCCCCCAATTTGAGATAGCACCACTGCTATCCCAATTATTCCATCCTTCAAGAGCGAGTTGGAAATTTGAGCTTGAACAGTCTTCGTGAGGGAACAACCTATTGTCTGCAACCCAATCAGATTTGCCACTTTCAAAGAAATAATTAGTACTTTTGTAAGCGGTAACGATTTTGCTGCGCATATCTGTCACAGTTGCAGAACCGACATTGTCAGTTGCCAATTTATAATATGGTATGTCATATGCATCGAAATTGTCTGTTAAGTCGTTCTCACAGTAAACAAAAAGGAACTCATGCGGATTATTTTGCAAAAAAAGTTTGAAAGCCTTTACTATTTCTTCGGGAATGGCATGATATGATGATTTCCAATCTGCATGCCAAAACTCCAATTCTTTCACATTAAATGCCCGTACTCCCATACTTAGCAATTTATTTATGACTTCTGCATCATTATTTTCATTACAGTAAGCACCCGGTATTGACAGTTGCTTCAGATAGATGTTTCCATCCAGTTCCGAAATCCAGTTGGTGTTCTTGGGCGATTTCGGATTCACGTTCGGTAGCGGGATCACCACTTTGTATTGGGCTTGAAGAGGCTTTTTCAGAGTGGCGGAAAAGTCAAAATTTTCAGCCGTATGCACCCTGATTTGGGTTCCCGTAGTTTGCTCTGTGGGAATGGGCGGCAGGAAAGCCGTAAGCCGGATGGACTCCCCTTCGGAAAGAGGTATCTCCATGGGATTTCCGCTTTCATCCACGAAACTTACGAACACGGATTCCGACTGTCCGTTCTTTAGCTCATCGGTCAATTCGCCTTGTCCTTGGCTTACTCCCTCTTCGGTGGAATTCTGGATATTGGTGGCATTGTAGGTGAAATACTCCTTTCCGCCAAGGCCATTGGGGAGAGTCACGCTCACTCCCGTTACGGTGAGCGGTTGGATGATTCCCGTTGCCACTTCGTAGCCACCTGCACGAATGGTGATGTCTAGCGTGGTCATGATAGGGTCGAAATCCAGCAAGACATGATTTTCGGTGCTTACCACCCTGTTGTGTGCCACCATGTAGGCGTTCAGCATGTCTGGCGCGGCGATGTAGCTTCCGTTTTCCGCCGATGTCACCTTGCACGCTTGGTTGCTGATGAACTGAAGTTGGAACAAGCCGTTTGAGGGGGTACTTCCCTCAATATTCAGTCTCTCATCAGGATATATCCCATAGAATTCATGTGTATCGCTGAGTGCGCTCCATGCCAGATATTCTTCGTTGGTGGCTGTAAATTCTCCGTGATACTGGTGCTCCCCATCTCCGGTGACCGGTGTCACGGTATATAGGGCATTGTTTTTCCATCCTTCTGCCGTTCCTGGAGTAACGGTTTCTCCCAATTGGTTTTTCTTGTCGGCCACGTCAGAATAGATGCGGATTTGCTCACCTCCCGTCCAGTCAATCTGGTTGTCCGAGACGTATGCAGTACGGGTCTTTACGGCGTTTACGGCAAATTCTATGGCATCGCCGGGGGCGGCAGGTGTGAAGCCTCCAACCTCATCTTCCTGACATCCGGCAATGGTCAATCCTGCCATCAGCAGGATTGCTAAATTCAAATAATGTTTTTGCTTGTTCATAGCGTTTGTCTGATTAGTTTATTCAAATTTAATCCCATGAAATGGCATCTTTACCTCCGAAACTTGTATCATCAAAGCCTTGTGCATCAATGTTTACATGCCGGTTGGTGTTTACATCATCTCCAGGTTTAACATCCACATTCGATGCCACGCAAATCCCGCTCTCCATCTCTACCCTTGTCCGCTTGGTAGTGGGAGCCTCATACTTTTCTTTTATCAAATTTTCCATTGTCGTAAAAATATAGTTTGTTATTTCTTTTTCTTTCCATATCCATATTTGTATGAATATCCATAATATCCGTAATACCCGTAGCGCCGGTGCAGGTCTGCGCCGTTCAGCACGAGGGCCATGTTGTGCAACTTGTTTTCTTTATACAACTGTTCTATCTCGGGTAGCTGGCGGCGGTCCAGACGGCCTGCGCGTGCCACAAAGATGGTCAGGTCGGCAATGCGGTTGGAAATGGTCGCATCCGCAATAATGCCTACAGGCACGCTGTCCACAACAATATAGTCGTATCGTCTGCGCAGCTCAGTTACCAGATTGTCCAGCCGTTCATCCATCAGCAGTTCCGCCGGATTGGGGGCTATGGCACCGGCGGCAATGATGTCAAAGCCGTCTTGGTGCTGGATAATGTCTTCCGCCGAAAGGGTGGCATCAGCCAAATAATTGGTCAGACCGGTCTTATGAAGATGGAACTGCCGACTCAGGGTACCCCTGCGGATATCCATGTCTATCAGTATCACTTTTTTCTTAGCCAGCACAAGGCTCATTCCCAGGTTTTTCGAGATGAATGTCTTGCCGGCTCCTTCATTGAGGGAGGTGAAGATAATCACCTGTTGGGGAAGGTCTTTTCTTGCCATGAAGGCCATGTTGGTACGCAGAATGCGGAAGGCTTCCGATACGGTGCTGTCCCTTTGTTCTTTTGCCAGCAGGAAAGGACTTTCTTGTTCGTTCAGTTTTCCCGCTTCCTTGTCTTGGGGTATTTCTCCTAAATAAGGCACACTTACAATATCCTCAAAGTCCTTGCGGCTGTGTACCCGGGTATCCAAGAACAGGATGCCCAGACAGGCCAGGCTGGGAATAGCCAGCCCCACGAGCAATCCAAGCAACAGAATACGGTTGCGGTTGGGAGAAATGGGGGAGTTGCTACCTTCTGCTCCGTCGATGACACGGGCGTTATTATCAGCCATCGCCTGCGACAGGGCATTTTCTTCGCGCTTGTTCAACAGAAACAGGTATAGGGCTTCCTTCACTTTCTGCTGCCGTTCGATGGAGAGCATTTTCCGCTCCTTAGTGGGGATGGACGTTATTCGGTTCTGTGCCCGCATTTCGCGGCTCTGTGCATCACTGCGTTGCACGTTCAGGCTTACTATCATGTTGTCCACCGCACGGATGATGTTCTGTTTCATGGCACGAAGAGAATTGTTCAGTTCCAGTACCACAGGGTTGTTCGCGCTACTGTCGTCTATCAGGTGATCCCGCTTCAACTTGGCGGTATTGTACAGGTTTATCTGGCTTTCTATATTCATGTCCCCAATGCCCGTATTCGAGGGAATCAGGTCAGTTTCCTTGGCCGGATCTGTCAGGTAGTCCTTGATGAAATTGGCCAGGCGCAGCTGAGTTTCCAGTTCCAGTGCGTCCGTATTGTACTTCTGCGATTCGCTCATGTACATCCCGGCCGAAGAGGCGATGTCCACAATCTGGTTACGTTGCTTGAATGTCTCCAGTTCCGATTCCACGCCGCCAAGCTCGTTCTCAATGATAATCAAGCGGTCGTTGATGAAGTCGGCCGTGTTTACGGCAACCTGGTTCTTATCTTTGATGGCTTCCTCGTTGTACACGTTTATCAGCGTGTTCAGGATGTCTTCCGCTCGTGCCGCCGAGCCGTCTTTCAGAGCGAGGGTCAGGATGGAGGATTCCTCCTCTTCCTGCTGGATACCCAGCGCACTTTTATAGTAATTTACCATGGATTCCATCGGCAGTTTCGCCACACGGATAGGGGTTCCTGTCCATGAATCGCTATAATAATTGGTAGGGGTGGCCACCACGCGCATCCCCCGGCTGAGGGTTACAGTGTCATACATCTCAACGGTAAAGTCAGACTTGACATCGATTCCAGTGAAGTCAGACAGCACTAGGGACTTCTTTTCTTTTAACGTCACTGTGAAAGCGAAATGTTGTTCCGGCAATGCATCCGGGAAACTGAGAAGAACGGGGGATTGGTTATAAAGCTCATTGCTGCGCAGTCCGTCTTCCAGTTGGTAGCTGATGTCGGCATGGAGGCGTTGCAGCACCTCGCGCATCAGTTTTTTTGAACGGAATTGCAGAATCTCGTTGGCCACGTTCACCTTGTTAATAATGTTATCAAAACGGTCCAGTCCGGTAGTGGAGGTCTTGTTGGACGGGTCTTTGATGATTACCGTGGCTGAACGGAAATATATGAATGGTGCAGTGGCATATTTGTACCATGCGATACCTGTACAGATCAGTACCGACAGTAAAAACCATTTCCACTTCGAAACAAAATAAAGTAACAGGTCTATAAGGTTTATACCCTGGTCATTCTTCGAATTCGAATTTCTTTCAGTTTGCATATTCTTTTATGTTGATATTATTACTTTATAGCCCACATAATAGATGAAATTGCCGAAACAACAGACAACAGAAACGTTGTTATTTTCCATCCTCGGTCTTCTATATCGGCTTTACGGTATTTAGGTTCCACATACACTACATCATTCTGCTGCAGATAGAAGGCTGGTGAATCAAAAATTTCCTTGCTGCGAAGGTCATGCATAAACATTTCACGTTCTCCATTAACTTCCCTGATAACAGCCACACGGTCTATCCGCGCGTTCACAGCTATATCTCCGGCATTAGCGATGGCTTCCAGAAGAGTGATACGGTCTCCTTCTACATTAAATGTTCCATTACGACCAACAGCTCCTAATACAGTGTATTTGAAGTTCAGAAATTCGATACTCACTATCGGGTCTTTCATATAATTCCCCTTCTCTATCTTTTCTTTTATCAAGTCTCTAAGTTCACTCACAGTAAGACCTTCTACATGTATTATTCCCAATATCGGGAACTCAATATCACCATCTATATCTACACGATATCCTTTTTCGTTTACTCTTGTTGAAGCTTCTGTTCTTATATCACCCTCACTACCTACTCTGAAAGTACCGCCATATATATTGAACGGAATGGCAAGTTCAGGATTCTTGTTGCTGACAGTAATACTCAACCTGTCATCACGTCTGATAGTAGCCTCTTTTCGGTCATTATAAGGATATTTCTCACCTGTCTGCATATCCTGCATATAGACTATATTCTTACTCGATGTACACGAAGTCAGAAAAGATACGGCAAAAACTATTGCCCAAATAATTTGTTTATACATCATTTGATTTTAGTTGAAATTTATTTGACTACAAGATTTTTATAACACATTAGAGCAGCTTCCCTGTCGGGTCTGCATTCAAGTTTTCCCACAGCTACAGTCTGACATATCTTTATCAGTGTTTCATGCATGAAGTTGCTTAAGTCCTTATCACACGATATAACTGAACATCCGGGATAAACAGATATAAACGCATCCACATCTTTAAGTAGAGAGAAATTGTTTACTTCACTCTGCTTAAGCCTTACTATACCTCCCAAACGGAAGGACAGATTCTTATAGCAGGCTGTTTTACCGGACCATGGCGTTCCATATCCATATATTTCATTTCCAATAATCCTAATGACTGGATTGTCGTCATTAAGAAGCACTGTATCTGGTATATTGCCAATCCACAGTTGTGCATGAGTACTTTTACCCGTACCGCTTTCTCCCATAAAGAAATATGATATATTAGCTGAATAAACGGCAGCAGCATGAACAGAAACAGCTTCATATTTAAGTATTGACTGTGAGAATGCTATTCTCAATAAAGAAGAAAGCTCATTGTTTTCATTATTACCATTCACTCTCGTATATATTACGATTGCTTTAAACTGTTTGTCAGCCAGCATATAATGCCATTCATTCCACAAATTAGTCTTTACAGCCAGCATATACCCTGCGTCGTGTTTATACAGACGGATAATTCCCATCTCATTTTCTGTTTTATCAAGTAAATCGCCATTCAGTTCAACAGATGATACATCAACCAGCGACCTGACCTCACATCTGATAAGGAATGGGCCATTCACCGGTTTTTCCAACTTGAAAGGGATGAAAGAGGGAAGAACACTGTCTATACACAGGTTCCTGAACGTCGATATTTTAATATCAAATCCGGCTATACGATAATAAAAATCATTTTTCATTTTAACTGCCCTTTTATAAGATACATAAAAAGGCCTAAAGCCTCTTTAGGCGCGATTTTATATGCAAAACGGATGTTATTATAGAAAGACCAGGCTGTATGTACTTTTCTTAATATAACAGAATCACATTTTCCGGTTGTAATTGCATTATGCCCGAAATTTCCTCCATTCCACACTATAGCATACAAGACATCAGGAGAAACCATTATCTCATGATTAGGAATATACTGTTTGGGAAGATTGATATACTTTACCAAGAATGAAAATTGCAATGAACACCACCTATCCAATCCCAATTTGGAACATATCACCCTTATATCATCACCTGCCAGTTCACCATACCATGTGTAATAAGAGATGGCAAGATCACAGAACTGACGCAGTCCGATTCCCAATCCAAAAGCATGTTTAAGTATATGAGTACTCTGCTGTATTATATTAAGGATAGGATGTGGTATATCTATCTGAACATCATTATTTCCACAGAGGGTTATCGATTTCACACCGTATCTCGTTTCCAGTTCTTTAGAATATCTTATCGAACGTGACGTAAACAAATCAAACATACGTTTATGGTGTTCTATCTTCACTCCTTTCCAAAAATAAGATATACTCCCGTCTGCCTTGTTCTCTGTTCTGATTCCCTCCCTATGTATACAATTCTTTGCACCGGTAAAATCTTTTTCAGTCGGGAAATAAAAATCAATATCCCCACACTCTCTCAACAATGGGTTCTTATATAAGGAAGCTATGCCCTGCCCCTTTAGCAGTACAGGATTAATTCCGGCTTTCTCAAACATCTCACAGAGTTCAACCAGCACAGAGTTCATCCTCAGATTACTCCGTTCGATAGCATCAATAGTTGCAATCCATCTCACAAGAAGATTTTCTTTCGGTTGAATACTTTCTGGTAATTTCTGGATACCGGCAAATATTAGCCCAGTTACAGTCTGTTCTCTGCTCAACCTGTACAGGACCTTCCATTCGGTTTCTGTCAGTGGAAATATTGAAATTTCTCTGTTTTCATAGTCCCAAAGTCCGGATTGTAAAAGTGAGAAGAATGCTTTATGTATTTTTGATATATCCATCATTTATGCAAATGGGAAACTTTTCAGTAAATAAGACCATAAGACTCCCACTCCTCAAGTAGTTTTTTCAGGTCATAAGAGGCCTTATCTTTTAAAACATCATATGTGTCACATATAAACTCAAGCAATTCGTCAAAAGTACAACCACCTTTATCAATACGTTCCCAAATATTTGCGGCAGTTTTGTTCATACTGAATACGTCGCTCATGTTTATCTGTTCATTACAAACCTGTACAATCATATACTGATTGCCTATTTTTCTTAGTTTAAGATTACTTTTCGTATGTATTATTTTATAGTCATTCATTATATTTTAAAATTTCTTTCCGGTCAGTAAGGATATAATTGTAAGATATATAATCTTGACATCTAGCCAAAATGATTTGTTACGCATATATTCCAAATCCATTCTAAGACGTTCCAACATTTTTTCCATAGTATCGGTATATCCGTTATAAAGTGTTGCCGGCGAAAATATTCCCGGTCTCAGTTTATACAGCAACTTATAATCAGGATTGACAGAGATAATACGGTCAACAAAAAACTTTCTTTCAGGGCGTGGACCTACCAGACTCATGTCTCCTTTCAATATATTCCATAACTGCGGTATTTCATCCAGATGGTGCTCTCTTAAAAAATAACCTACTTTTGTCATCCTTTTATCTTTTCTCTGACACAATACTGGTTTGTCATCCTTTTCAGCCTCTATAATCATAGAGCGGAACTTATATATCGTGAAAGGTTTTCCACCATATCCTATACGCTCCTGTCTGAAGATTACCGGTCCTCCATCTTCACGCTTTATCAAAAAATATATGACAAGACATAGTGGCGATGTGATTATAATTCCTAAAATGCTTAAAACAATATCCAAAGAGCGTTTTATAAAGTTATAGTTAGTCATAATATCACTATATATCAGAAAGTTATTCAATTGGTATGTTGCTAATATTCTCATTTAATAATTATTAAAGGTTATTATATAGGTTAATACTGTTTTCTATCATTTTTTCTTTTGTAAATAGCTCACTATATCTGTTTATCGCTCCAGAAGAATAATGGTTATAAGTTTCTGAATCTTTGGTTATATCCATTATGGCTTTCGCAAGATTCTCAGCATTTGCCGGTTCTACGTTCAGACCGGATATCCCATGTGAATTTACAAAAGGAACACCAGACTGTGGTATATTTGTAGCTACTATCGGCTTACCGCATGACATAGCTTCTATCTGCACTATTCCGAAAGCTTCTGTTTTCATTATGCTACTTAGGCAAAACACATCACATGCTCCATAATATGATGGTAGCTTATCATCAGAAATTCTACCAAGCAACTTAACTTTATCTTCAAGCCTTTTTTCTTTTATCTGTTTATCTAACTCTTCTTTTAAAGGACCGGTACCACCTATCAGAATAACAAAATTGTCATTCAGATAACTGGCTGCATCTATCAAATATCTGAATCCTTTATAAGCGACCAGTCTTCCTAATGAAAAAATTATCTTTTTCCCTTTATATTTTTCTCTAATCTCAGATACCTTATCTCTTTCCGGTTTAATTGGTTCTACTCCTATTGGCACGCAAATAGTTTTCTGCTGAACATCTTTCAGATATATAGACTCTTTTAGATAAATCGGAGAAGTACCGACTATAATATCTGCTCGCTTAATTATCCAATCTTGTAGAGGTTTATAGAACTTAAGAAGTAACTTCTGCTTTAATATATCACTGTGCCAGTGTAATACGACCTTTCCTTTATAACCGGACATGAGCAATGCGAGAGAAGCCATAGGGTCAGGATGATGTATATGTATTACATCATAATCATTTTTACACTTTCTTAAAGTGAAAACCATAGCAGGAGAAATCATTGTAGCTGCAGCTTTAGTCCATGAATGACAGGTAAGCAGCTTCGCTTTATCATTAAATTCATATTTCTTGCTTTTCCCCTCCAATGCTGCACATAGCATATCACATTTAATGTTCTTTTCCGACAGCCCGAGCATAAGCTCGAACTCGACTTTTTCTACACCTCCATAAATTGGATAAAACTTACCCAGCTGAAGTATTTTTCCCGTAAATTCTTTCATTTGTTTTTATTCATTGAAATAATAAATAGCCTTATTCGATATCCTTAATTAGGTTATCGTGATTTATTATTATGTCAGGACGGTTACGACGTACAAATCCTCCTAAGCTGTTATAATTGATATTAAATCTTTTTGCTATAGACTTAAAGACCAAAGTTTCCTGATAGTGTATACGCATATAATTGGCCAATGCAGTTCCATTCAATCCGAATTTTCTTGCTATCTGTGATATATTGAATTCAATATAAGTTAATGAATCACATGCAGCAATAGCATCCTTATACTTTTCGTGGGCTTTTACACTTTGCTTTCCTGCAGCAATTATTTTGATTTTGCCGGGCTCAACTTTATCTACAGGAATCTGATGCCTGATTAGTACTTGCTCTCTCCAATACCTTCGCAGATAGTTTCCGAGTCCGGCTAAAGATACATTACATTTTTCGGCAATTGCCTTTTGCGACATATCTGTGTCTATATATAAGTTTACAGCCTTCTCATATTTTTTGTGTAAGGCATAACGTTTCTGTAACGATATCCTTTCTTTTACTGAGAATGTAGATATGTCTATAAATGAAAGATACGGTTTCATCCTAATAACATCTTAAATAGTTCTTCCCATGTATGACTTACTGGAGCCTCTGGCTCGTACTTGGATATCGGTTCAAGAAAAGAATTGTCGTTATCAATCAGTTTCTTCATTTTCCCCTTAAGAATATTTGCATCATGGATATCGAAGAATGAAGTTTTTGCACTTCCGGCTGCCGTTTCATGTGCGTATGGCAAATCTGCCAACAGCATTGGCCTTTCAAACTGTGCAAACTCACTTATTGGCAATCCCCATGTTTCAACTTTCGAAGGAAATATCAGACAATCGGCATTACCATATAATTCATAAAGTTTCACACGGTCCAAGAATCCTGTAAAAACTAAAGAATTTACATGCCCCCATTTCCTATACAGCCATCTTGTGTATTTATTCTCTGTACCGGATATTGTCATATAAACCTTAAACTTATCTTTTCCAATTTCATTTTCCAGCATAGCAGCCGCCTCACACAACAGTTCAAAGTTCTTATGAATATCTCCGTATGATGGGTATATAAAATTATAAGTTGATTCGGAAGACTTATATTTATTTCTTATATCCACAGTATCCGTTCTATTCTCCGGCAGCGCTACAATAATTTTGTCTTTATAAAGATTGAAAAGTTTGATGAATTCTCTTTTCATCCAATCCTGCTGAACAACAATCTTATAATTCTTGTGAATATTTATTCTGTAAATATATTCTGTGAACCAGGCAAAACATACGATACGGTAATTCATGAAAAGCTCACGCCATTTCCAGGGATAAAACGGGAAAGGGTTATGACAATAAACAGTACGCCTCTCAGCCTTTACATTAGGCGTTGTGTCATGCAAGGACAGCCATAAATAAACGGGAGAAAGTTGCTTCGAAATTTTATACATTGTTATATACTCACACCATATACGGCAGAACCAGCTTTTCACAGTCCAGGGCATTTCGATATATGTTATTCCGGGATACATCGCCAGATTCTTGTTATGCACCAGTGCCACAACCTTATATTCTCCGTTTTGAGCCAGCTGCGAAAGATACTCCAGACAGTTTCTCAAAATAGTCAGTGTGCCTCCCTTACGCAGGTTTACCGCTGAAACAACAATAGTTTTCATCTATCTGATATTGATTTGAATGTTTGAATCCATTTATCCATGACAGTCGTTTCATCATATTTAAGGATTGATATCCCGGCTTTTTCTCCCATTCTTTTTCTTAACGACATGTCCATCATAAGTTCAGCCATCCTTCCTGCAAATAGTGTGATGTTCCCATCAGCCACGATAAAACCGTTTTCCCCCTCATCTATAATATCTTTTGGACCGCATTTACAGTCAAAAGACACAACAGGCAGACCATATGACTGAGCCTCGAGCAATACCATCGGCAAGCCCTCATAGCGTGATGTCATTGCATATACAGATGCGTTTCTATACACATCCCCTATATTCTTTTTCGTTTTTATCAATGCTACCGAATTATCCAGTCCATATCCTGATATCAGCTTTTTAAGCTTTTCATATTCTTCTCCATCCCCCACGATATCAAGTTTCCAATCCGGAAAATCTTTTACCACTATTCTCCAGGCTTCAATCAGCCTGTCAAATCCCTTCTGAAAGCTATATCTTCCTACTGCTACCACCTTTTTATTCTCAAGATTTGATTTCTCAGATGGTATGTATGTAATTGCGTTAGGTATTACTTCTATATTATTCAGTTCACCCCAATATCTCTTATCCTCCTCAGTAAGGACCACAAACCTGTCGAATCTTCTGACAACATTTTCATCTTGTTTGCTTCTCCATTTGTCGGCTATCCTCCAAAGCCCTTTGCGCCCATACTGCAAACGTTTGAATTTAGAGAAATGTATCTCCAACAGTTTTGCGCTTCCATCCTTTATACCGGTTATAAACGATGCATCATTATTGAACATACAGACCGTAACGTCAGGTTTTTCCCTCATAAGAACTGATTCAAGCCTTTTCCTGTGCAACAACTGTTTAACAGGATAATGCATCAGTTTATTCATAAAAGACTTCCCGTTATTGTCTTCATAATTTATATCCAGGTCAATACACCGGATCTGCTCGTTCAGAGGGAAGAAAGGCTGTCTTCCGTGCTGGTCGGTAGTTACAATAACAATCTCATATCCCCTCCCGGCCAAATAGTTTGCCTTGTTTGCCAACACCCTTTCCATTCCTCCGGAATGACAGGTACCTGCTATACAATAAACGATTTTCATATTTCGTGCTGTAATTGTTTGTCTTCCTCTTCGCTACGGGCAACCATAAGAAACATTGCAAAAACAAGGAATATATCTGTAGAGACTTTAAACCAGACCACATAGTTTACTAACAGCAATAATAAAAACATATCCCTATAACGGGAAAGATTATTCATACAGAAATTGCCGGCCTTATAAATAACCATACACATTGCGAACAGACCACCCAGACCGAAATAGAAAATAAAACGTAAATATCCAACATCAGTACCCATATAATATCCACCAATTTCTTTACCGATAAAATAAGGGTCAATATTCCTTGGGTTGGAGAAATATCCATCACCTATAAGCCAGGTTTTTAATGTTTCCGGGAACACATACATACCCTTTAAACGGTCATTTGAACTTACTGACCATTCTCCTTTTTCTACAAGACTGAAAAATCCTTCAAAAGCGAAACGCAGTTTTTCTTCGGTTCCGGGTACAAAATGATAGCAAAAAACAGCTATAACTATCGTTGCCGCCAGAATCCATAAAAACCAGCTCCATAGTGTACTGTAGTTCGTATCTATTTTAAAAGTAAGAACTCCTGACATATACATCCAATAGCCTACAGCCAGAATCAAACCTACAGTTGTTGTTCTTGCTATCATATTCCCTATAACAGCTATCAGGAAGAATGCAACCAAGAAAAGAGGTATGTATTTTCTTTCATCTGTCTTACACATATCAGTAACCGAGAAAGCTATCATCACAAGTAGTGCGGCAAATCTTGACCCTGCAACATCCAATGAGGCACCAATTCCATAAAGACGATTTACATTAGTCTTATTCAAAAAATCTTGTCCCTGCTGAACATATTGGTCTATAATTTGTTTTATATTCGGATAAGAGTCAATAAGCAATGCTAAAATACACTGACATACACAGACTATTATCAGGTAACGCAACAATAACATAGTTGAAAGATTACCGTGAACCATTCTGATGTAAGTAGTCACCGTATATGCCGCACTGAGCCAAACCCACATGGATACAATATAGGTTGCGTATGCAGTATCAGGTGTATTATTGAATGTTATAGAGAAACATCCAATAATTGAAGCTATTCCTGCCCATATGGAAAGTAGAAATACCTGCTTGTTAATTAAGCCGGTACGATGAGAAGCAAGCTGATATCCCAAAATCGGCAATCCTACGCCAGCAAGTGCCATCTTTGTGTTTATACCGGGAAGAATTGTAAACTCAAAAGGAAAGAAAAAAAAGCTGGTCAGAATAACTGCAAATGTTATTCCGACTATTCGTATTGCCAACATAAATTATTATCGGTAAATTACTCCATATACCAGACGGTGTATGCAGATATAGTACAGTTTTACAAGCCAGTATTGTTTTTTCCAGGCAGCCAATTGCAGCAGTCGGCTTCTCAAGGAAATGTTTTTGTTTTTAATTATGAATTTATTTGCTTCAGGAAACCATGCTTCCCATAATTTGTACTTAGCTGGATTATCTGTTATTAAAAAAGGAAATTTTACATTCAGCTTAAAAAAAGCCAGTTCTGTTTCTATTTCTTTTCCATAAAGACTCCACAAGTCATCCTCCACCAATGATACATTATGTCTTAAATCAATGAGATGCTGTTTATTTTCAGTCTTACAGAAAGCTCCAGTGTTCAGTTGCACATAATGATAAAAGGCTTCAGCCAAATAAGAAACCTTTCCGGCTCTCGCAAAAAGGCGGATCATTGTCATATCTTCTCCCATACCATAACCGGATGGAAACTGTATATTATAATCAGTATAAAGGGTTCTTTTGACAAGCTTATTCCATACATTGAACTTCATAGTACCTTCCAATAACCCTTTTAAAGCTTCCATTGGTGTAGCATAACCAGGCTGTCTCATATATCTTTCATTCCGTTCAAAAGAAAGCCACCAGTCACACCAGACTATATCCGCTTCATCAGATTTAGCTTTGAGATATAACCGTTCAAGCATTTCCGGTTCTACAAAATCATCACTGTCACAATGGAAGATATATTCTCCCTTAGCGACGGACAACCCTGTATTCCGTGCAGCCGGAAGTCCTTTGTTTGTCTGATGCTTCAACAGCCTGACCTGCCCTTTTCGTTCAGGATACTGCCCTATTACTTCTTCCAACAGTTCTATACTCCTGTCTGGAGTAGCATCATCCACGAATATGTAATCCACCTCGTTCAAAGTCTGTTGCAATAGTGATTTTGCACAGCGAACAATAAAGTTTTCAACTTTGTAAATAGGGATAATTACTGAAACTTTAGCCATTACATTTTTTATATTTTGCAAACAGATAACATGTTAAACAGAATAATAATATCCACTTGTTGATGTTGCTTTATAAAATAAAGGATATCTCTTTTCTTTAAAATG
>NZ_JADYTF010000064.1 GCF_021530995.1 Bacteroides caecigallinarum | reverse complement strand
CAACTTGTGTTTTTATAAATATAAGTTGTATTTATAAATATATAATCAGTATTTATAGAAAATGTCGAATCGAAAATGTTTTATTTCATGCCCATGATAAGTTTTTCTTGAGTGTTTAATTCCTTCGATAACATCCATAATAAATGTTAATCATTTTGTTTATTTGAAAAATAGTTATTTCTTTGCAAAAGTTTCCAATGGAAAATATTTTAAACGGTGAATAAAATAATAAAACAATAATACATTATGAAGTATCTTATAGTAGGAGGTGTGGCAGGAGGTGCCACTGCAGCGGCAAGAATTCGCAGAAATACGGAGAAGGCTGAGATTATCATGTTCGAGAAAGGGCAGTACATTTCGTATGCCAACTGTGGATTGCCATATTATATCGGCGGAGTGATAGACGACAGGAATAAACTCTTCGTGCAGACTCCGGAGGCTTTCGGCAAGAGATTCAACATTGACGTTAGGACGAATTCGGAAGTTGTTTCGGTTGACGTGAGGAAGAAGACAGTTGCTGTGCGTACCAAGGACGGCAGGGAATACACCGAGAAGTACGACAAACTTCTGTTGTCGCCGGGAGCATCGCCTGTGGTTCCGCCGTTGCAGGGAATAGACAGCTAGGGTATATTCACACTAAGAAACGTAAACGATACTGACAAAATCAAGGAATATATCGGCAAGAACACTGTAAAGCGTGCCGTGATAGTGGGCGGTGGTTTTATCGGTCTTGAGATGGCTGAAAACCTCAAACATTCAGGTGTGGAAGTGGCTGTAGTGGAAATGGCAAATCAGGTGATGGGACCAATCGACTATTCCATGGCGGCACTCGTACACGAACATCTGCAGCAGCAAGGTGTAAAACTGTATCTTGAACAGGCGGTTGAGTCTTTCAAAGATAACGGCACTTCGCTTGATGTAAACTTCAAGTCCGGAATTTCGCTTACTGCCGAACTGGTGATACTTTCTATCGGTGTTCGCGCGGAGACAAGACTTGCGGCAGAGGCAGGATTGAAACTGGGCGAAATGAAGGGTATCTATGTAAACGAATATCTTCAGACATCGGATGCCGATGTTTATGCGGTGGGCGATGCCATAGAGTTCCCTCATCCCGTAACAGGCAAGCCATGGCTAAACTTCCTTGCTGGGCCGGCAAACCGTCAGGCAAGAATCGTGGCTGATAATATGGTGTTCGGCAATAAGGTGAAATACGAAGGTTCGATAGGAACAGCCATTGCCAAGGTGTTCGACCTTACTGTTGCTTCTACAGGCCTCCCTGCAAAGCGTCTGAAACAGATGGAGATACCGTATCTTTCGGCTACTATACATTCAGGTTCACACGCCGGTTATTATCCGGGAGCGTTGCAGATGGATATAAAGATTACTTTCTCTCCGGAGGACGGTCGTCTGTACGGAGCGCAGATTGTGGGTTATGACGGTGTGGACAAGCGTATAGATGAGTATGCTTTGGTAGTGAAGAACGGAGGTACAGTATATGACCTTACAAGACTGGAACATGCGTACGCTCCACCGTTCTCGTCAGCAAAAGACCCTGTGGCGGTTTCAGGTTATGTGGCAGGAAACATCCTTTCGGGCAAGATGACTCCGCTTTACTGGCGCGAGCTTCGTGATGCTGATCTTTCGAAAGTCACTCTTATAGACGTGAGAACTCCTGATGAATATTCTTTGGGAAATATCCACGGCTCGATAAATATCCCTCTTGACGATATGCGCGACAGAATGGGCGAGATACCGACTGACAAACCTGTGTTCCTGTATTGTGGAGTAGGGTTGAGAGGTTATCTGGCATCGAACATCCTGAAGGAAAACGGATTCAAGGATGTGCGTAATCTGATAGGCGGTGTAAAGACATACAAGGCAGCCGTGACAAAAGTCTGCACTCCAGGTGATGATGCATTGAAGTGTGCTGCCGAGGCAAAAGAGGCATGTTCGTGTGTTGTGGAACAGAGCGAAGCAAAGACTATAAAAGTTGATGCATGCGGTATGCAGTGCCCTGGTCCTATATTGAAACTGAAAAAGACGATGGAAGGACTCAAACCTGGTGAAAGACTTGAGATATCGGCTACGGATGCCGGTTTTCCTCGAGATGCAGAATCATGGTGCCGCACTACGGGTAATAAGTTCATATCTTCTTCACCTTCTGCAGGTATATATAAGGTAGTAATCGAGAAGGCTACGGCATGTGCCGCAGAGGCAGTAAAGCAGCAATCTTCGGCAGACGGAAAATCATTCATCCTTTTCAGCGATGACCTCGACAAGGCTCTTGCCACATTCGTACTGGCAAACGGAGCTGCCGCCACAGGAAAGAAGGTTACTATCTTCTTCACATTCTGGGGACTGAATGCCATCAAGAAGGAACGCAAGCCGAGTGTTCATAAAGACATCTTCGGCAAGATGTTCGGCATGATGCTGCCTTCAAGCTCGAAGAAACTCAAACTATCGAAGATGAATATGGGCGGTATCGGCTCGAAGATGATGAGATACATCATGAAGAACAAGGGTATCGAATCGCTGGAATCCCTCAGACAACAGGCTATCGACAATGGCGTAGAGTTCATCGCCTGCCAGATGTCGATGGACGTAATGGGAGTGAAGAAAGAAGAGTTGCTCGACAATGTAACGATAGGTGGAGTAGCCACATACATGGACAGGGCACAGGAGTCAAACGTAAATCTGTTTATCTGACGCATGGAGAAAATATCATGTATATGCAAGATGCGTGAACTTTATAAGGCTATCACCGAACTGGAGGATAGCCTTATGGAGATTTACGGCATATCACTCAACGAGGCAATGGTGATGTGCAGCATAGGCAGCAGGAAGGTTGCTGCCGGAGAGATTTCACAAATCACGGGATTTAAGTCGTCGCACCTTTCAAAAGTCCTTCGCTCGATAGAGGACAAGGGATTTCTGATAAGGGATTTCGGCGACAAGGACAAACGCCAGATTTATTTCTCTCTCACAACGGAGGCCATGCAGTGTATGGAGAAACTGAAGTGCGAAGGTTTGCCAGTACCGGAACTTTTGAGTGAGTTCTTCGCGTGCGGTAATGGAGAAAAAATGTAAGTATTATTTTAATTATATAGATATATGAAGAAAATAGCATTACCGACAAGAAATGGCAATATTGACGACCATTTCGGACATTGTGCGTTCTACACGATTATAACTGTCAATGATAATAATGAAGTTGCAAAAACAGAAATCATGCCTTCTCCGGAAGGATGCGGATGCAAGTCGAACATTGCATACCAGCTTCAGGAAGACGGCGTGACACTTATGCTTGCCGGCAATATGGGTATGGGTGCCCTCAACAAACTGTCGTCTTGTGGAATCGAGGTAGTGAGAGGTTGCAGCGGTCCTGTAATGGATGTAGTTGAGGCTTATCTCAAAGGTGAGTTGAAAGACTCTGGCGAGTCATGCAGCCATCATGGTGAGGACGGACATGAGTGCCATAATCATTGATATCTGATATGGGAACAAAATTATAGACTTTCTGTGTAGAATTATCAAGACAGTTTCTTACCTTTGTCCCGATAAAAGAATCGAACATGTACGTAAAACTTATAATATCCTCTTCTGTATCTCGTTTCGGGACTATTTCTTTCACTTGTAGCAGGACTATCCTTAAGTGGATGCGTTCCTGCATGACGCTTTTTCTTGTCATGTTGCTCTTTGTGGGCAGCCTGCGGGCGCAGAAGCAGGACGGCTACTTCGGCGACAGCACCCTCTACGCCCTGTCCATGCAGATGTTCGACAGCATCCGGACGCCCGCCTTCTTCGACATGCAGCGGCGCGGACTGGAGCGTGCCGTGGCCACCGGCAGCAAGCACTTCGACTATGTGTTCCGCTCAGCCATGCTTTCACGCTACGAAATGACGGGCGACAAGCCGGGCTTCCTGCGTGCTGCCGACGGGCTGATAGCCCACTATCAGGCGCAGGCCGACGATTCGCTGCTCTATTCCACCTGGGCCCGTCGTGCCGACCGCCTGCTGATGTGGGGCGACTACGTGGATGCCGTCCTTTCCCTGCGGGGCATGGCCGACTATGCCCGCCGCCACCGCCATCTGTTCGGGCAGGTGAATGCCGACTTCTACTTTGGCCAGTGCTACCTGAGCAACGGTCAGGACTCCGTGGCCGCCCGCCACTACCGCCAGGCCATGGCAGGAGCCATCCGCTACGGTTCGCCCGGACTGGCGGCACGCAGCGGCTTCAACCTTGTCAATATCCTGCAAGGCTGGGGACGTTACGATGAGGCTCTGGCCTTGAGTGACTCTCTGCCTGCTTACATTCATCAGTGGGAGGTGATGAAAGGCATCGCCGTCAATCCCGTGCTGCGGGTGCAGAACGCCATGTACCGCCTCAAGGTGCTCATCAGCCGGGCCGACCTGCCTGCCGCCACCGCCTGGCGCGACACGATGCTCCTTTATAACAACATGTATGCCGACCCCTCGCAGCAGGAGGAACTACAATACACGCTGGCCCGCTACGAGCGCCTGGCAGGAAACAACACCGAGGCCGAACGCATCCTGCGCATGCTGGCCGACTACAGCCGCAGCCGGGGCAACCAGGCCCGCATGGCTCGTTACTACCGTTCGTTGGCCGATGTCCTGCGAGCCGAAGGTAAGTATGCCGAGGCTGCCGACAGCTATCACCTCTACGCCGGAGCTGCGGACAGTGCGCAGACAGCCGCCTCGAACGCTCAGCTTAACCGCCTGTCGCGCCTCTACCGCCTGGACGAGCTGGAGCAGGAGAAGCGCGTGGCCCTGGCCGAGCAGAGCCGTGCCCGCACGTTGGCCGGGTCTGCACTGACAGTAGCCGTGTTGCTGTTGGCCCTGTGCGTGCTGCTGGTGGTGCATCACCGCCGCCTGCGTCAGAAGAACCGCGAGCTGGTGGCACGCATCCGCAGTCAGGAAGAAGCCGAGCGGCGTGCCGAGGAGGCTGCCCGACAGGCCAAGACTGAACAGCCCGCTGATGAACTGTCGCGCGAGATGCAGCTCTTCCGCCGCCTGCAAGCGTTGCTGGCCGATGCGGAAATATTGCGTCAGCCTAAATTGGGACGCGACGAGCTGGCGGAAATACTGGGTACCAACCGCACCTACGTGGCCGATGCCATAACTGCCTGTACGCAGAAAACAGTCTCACAGTATGTTTCGGATATGCGGGTGAAACATGCCCGCTATCTGCTGGACCATCATCCTGAAATGTCGTTGGCGGACATCAGTGTGGCCTGTGGTTTCCTGTCGCAGAGTAACTTTACCCGTTGTTACCGTATCTATTATAGCATTACCCCTGGCGAATACCGTAAACTGGTTACCGAAGAGCCGGTTGATTAATCATTGTTATGGCAGATTTGCAATCAATCTGCCATATTCACCGCAGATTACAAATCTGCGGTAACACAAACGCCTCATTGTTGTGGCAGATGCAGTCTGATGATAAAAAAAAGTTGGTTTCTATTTCATTGAATATTAGTGTTTTGCGTATACATCAAAAGAAATTGCGTATACAACATAGCTTTTCCCCGCCAATTCTTACCTTCACGCCACATTATTAAAACAGATGTGTATACGATGAATCTTTTTGCTTCAGACACCTGCTGGATTTATATCACCCGGAGTACTTTTCGCGGGGTAAAACGTCATATCCATTATAGCGGCGGGGAGGATCGGGAGGCCTTCTTGTTACGCTGTGTGGAGCGGGGCGAACATCTGGTGTACTGCCGTCGCTTCGACAACACCTTCGACGCTTTGGCCCATAAACTGATGTTGGAGCACTTGTCTGTCGCGACGCTGGATTTTCTGATACGGCGTTATGGGGAGAGTGGTGAACATAGTCTGTAGTAAGAATGGTACAACTGATATTATTATTTATTCATTCATTAATTAATACATTATTATTATGAGAACAATTGAAGAAACAAAAATGAACGGAGAAGTTTACGAAGCCCCACAGTGTGAAATCATCGAAATGCAGGCCGAAGGCATCCTGTGTGCCAGCGGAGAAGATTATCAGGATGGAGGCTCCTTGGGCAGTACAGCTCATTGGTAATAAAACCTTCCGGTAAGGATTTTGAAAACGAATGACTGATTAAACAACAGAACGGAAACAGAATGAAGAGACTACATGCAAAATGGCTGCTGCCCCTGCTGGCGGCAGCATGTGCTGTAACCGGTTGTGATACTGCCGGAGTACAGGAAGATGATGATACCAGCCAGGAACGTCCGTTCCGGGCTACTTCGCGGATAGGCGGAAACGATACCCGTGCCACCGTCGACAGCGACGCGCTGACATTCAAGTGGGAGAATAAGTCTGAGGAAGCCCACCTGGTCTACAAGGACGGTGAACAGACGGGCTATACTTTTACCATCGATCAGAATACAATTTCGGATGACGGACGTCAGGCCGATTTCGGGGCGGAAAGCGGTTTCGAGGCAGAAGCTGGAACCTGGTTGCTGGCCGCAATTCCTACTACTGGCTATACTGCCGCTGAAGGTGGAAGCTATACCTTCACGATGCCCGAGGAGGATGTCGTACAGACAGGGAATAACAGTACGAAGCATATCGGCCTGCGGATGCCCATGTACGCCCGGGCGCAGGCTACGGCCGAACGTACCGCGTCTTTCAGTTTCAAACACCTGGGTTCGTTGTTACGCTTCCGGGTGAAGAATCTTAACTCCGGAGCGGAAACCATAACCGGTATCGGGGTGGAAGCGGAGAATGGCAGAGGGGTTTTCGGCCGTAGTGTTACGTTGACAGCAGACGGAGCGTCTGTAACGGCCACTTATGCGGACGAAGGCGATTCCCGTATCGGAGTGACGCTGTCCGATTGTACCGTTGCGTCGGGCGAAATGCTGACTGCCTATACGGCTACGCTGCCCGGCGCGTCATTCGGCGATGGAACCGTTCTGAAAGTGGTGCTGACCACAGGCGGTGGAAGTTATGTAAGCGACCGTTTTACCATTACTGACGGCAGCGGCCTTTCCTTGACAGACGGCAAATGGACTCCCGGAAAATTCTATACCTTGAATCTGACACTCGACAATGAGCTGCGGTTTGAAGGAGTGAATCACGATGGCTTTACAGAGACCGACAATGATATAGAGTGGTAGGAGCTGGCTGAAAATTGAGAACGCTGAATAACGAAATCCATGTAAAATTCAAGTGTATGAATACAATGAGACATCTTTTCCGGGCGCTGCCGCTCGGGGTCGCCTCGTGTGACAAGGAAGATATCCCCATCAGCTACGGCGGCGATTCTTCTGAAATCACCGTTACAGGAGGAGAAACCATCTGGGCAGACTGAGATTGGTATATCAGGTCAGAACTTGAAACTCCTATACCGGGCAGGAGTATTTGTGCCCGGAAACCATTCATATTTTTATAAGCATGAAAACACATGATAATGACGTTTATTTTTTCTGTAATGAAATAAGTTCCTTCCGTTTTGACGTTATAGGCCACTCCATTACAAGCGGCCAGAGTTTTGAAGGGGTGACGGAGGCCTGTAAAGATTCGGGCGGTTGGAAAATAACGGTAAAGGCCGGACGTAAAGGTTCTGGAAGTGTGGCAGGCTGGTTCAAGGACAAGGTACTCCCCGGTAAGGCTACAGCTACAAAGAATCACGGAGATTGGCCGGATGAATTGAATTTCGCGGTCGAAGGTACACTGCTGGTAGTAGCGGACGGAAAAGAGTATAAGAGTAACCAGAACTGGATAATCGCGCAAGGACATACGGCAGGAGGCTACAACAACTGGTGGCTTGGCAGCAAGGACATGGGAAACCTTGGAGAAGGCAGTGGTTTCAGTTTTTTGAGCAACGAATATTCCGTCACTTTATCGCCGACTGACGGTAAAGGTGAGCAGATAGCCCTTTCGTTTACGGAAAAGGATACCAACGAGTTCAATATGCAGCTGACAAAGCAACACAGAGGTCTGGAAGTGTCGTGTCACAAAGAGAAGCTGGATGGACAGAAACATCGGTGCAGTGATAATTTTTCGACGAAATTGTTTCCGAAAGACAAACCGTTCGTATGGATGTGTCCGGATGGGGTAACGTTTACCGTAATGGAAGCCAAGAAGGCAGCTACCGATAATACCGTCTTCAAGAACGTCGGAAACCGTACGATAACCCCGTATAAGGATGCTGAAAATCTATATATTGCAGACGTGAAGGTAAGCTCCGGTATGTCTGTAGAGGATGTCTTTACAGTAACGGTATGTCCTGTAACCTATTCGGGAGTCGATGAATTGACCTTTTCATCCATTTCAGATTTACATCTGGGAGCCACTGAAGAAGGGGATATCGTACCGCCTGAAACAAAAGGGGTACAGCTGAGAGACTACCAGGGAGAAGATAAGGCTTTGATTGAGGAGAAATATAGCTCGGACCGGCGTCTGGTAAATCTGGAGAAGGCATTGCTGGAAAAAGAAGGTGGAAGCTTTACCATTATCCAGGGGGATATAACTACCGGAACTAAAAACAACCAGCTGGACAAGTATAAGGATTGTTTTATTCCGGTGATGGAACAGGAAAATTGCATGCCGATGTGTGAAGGATGGGGAAATCATGATGTCTATTGTTTTTCCTTCTCTGCCAATGTAGGAAACTTTGTTAAGGACCGTAATCGGGATGTACGTAAGAATTGGTTGCCTGATTTCCATTTTGGTGACAATGATTCTAAAGACGCAGCAGATAAGGAGAACGGACATTATTGCTTTAAAATCCAACTGAGAGGAAACGGATATGCTGATACGATACCTGTGAATTTCTTCATGCTGAATCTTTATCCCGGATATGGCAATTTAGACCATCCTGAGAATGAGTATTCCCGTAGTAAGAATAATCCGTTCTACTCAGCGGAGTTCCTGAAAAAATACCTGCCTGAGAATAAAGACGAAATCATATTCATAGCATTCCATTACAACGATTCAGAAGGTTATGAATCGTTGGATGAATTATGCGAAGGTTATACCAATGTGTTCCTGCTGACCGGTCATGACCATAGTAACGATTACATAACACCGAATGTAGGGAAAAGTACATACATAACGACAAATGGCAAGAGTATCGTGAAATTTGTTTGTGCGGGAGGTATGAATACCCAAGAACTGAAATTCCTTACTGTCAATTTGAAACGTACCGGTGAAAAGACTGTGCAGATGACTTATAAATGGGTGACCAGATGCGATGGGGATGAATCGAATACATGCGGTGACGAAACAAGTATTGTCTTGAATTATGATAAAGGGGCAGACTGACCTGCTTGAAACGTAACGCATTGAACCAATAAAAAAGAAATGACAAATGAAAACAAGGAAAATATGAAAGCAAAACACATTCTATTGACCGCACTGGCCCTGCTGTTGGCAGCCTGCGGCAACGAAGAAATCATTGAGAACAACGAAAGCGGCAGCACGGGGAAGGTACACATGACCTTCACCGCCGGAATGCCGCAGACACGTACCTCGCTGGGCGAGGACGGCCTTGCCGTAAACTGGACGCAGGGCGACCTGGTAGCCATCTACGACGGAACGGAAACCATCTGCAAGTTTGAAGCAACCGAAGTCAGCGGCAGCACCACCACCCTGGAAGGCGAGGCCAAAGTGACCGATACCTACACCGCCTTCTATCCCTACACCGACGACGGGACGCTGACCCTCGACAACACTGCCATCACCTTCACCCTGCCCGCCACGCAGACAGCCACGGCAGGCGGCTTTGCCAATGGGCTGAACCCCTCGTGGGCACAGGCGACGGACGGCAGCAAAAAACTGACGTTCCAGAACCTCTGCGCCCTGGCCAAGTTCACCGTGGACGCAGAGGGCGTGACGGAAGTTACCCTGACCGCCAACCAGGAAAGCGACGCACTGGCAGGCGGGCTGACCTACACCATCGCCGACGGCACGCTGACCGCCACGGGAAGCGCTTCCCGGTCGGTAACGATAAAGGGAAACTTCGAGGCAGCCAAGGAGTACTACTTCGTCGTGGCTCCCGGCACGCTGACGGGTGGCATTACCCTGAACTATATGGGTGAAGGCGGCAAGACATACGTCAAGACCACCCAAAAAGAGGTGACCTTCACCGCCGGAAAGATTACCAACCTGGGCGCACTGGATATCGCCAATTTCGCCGAGGCCCTCAATGCGGCGTTTGCCAATGCCGTGGAAGGATTCAACCCAAATATCCAATGGAGGGCGAACCCCGATGGCACCGTATCCCTGGATGAGTATAACAAATTCCAAATAATAAGGACGGGGGGAACTTTCTTGTTTTTGCGAAATAAAAACATTACCAGCCTTGCCGGCATTGAGTACTTCACCGATCTGGAGACTTTGGATTGCATAGGTAATCAATTGACTACCCTTGATGTAACCAAGCTGACCAAACTGAAGTTTTTGGTGTGCAACGATAATCAACTGACTGCCCTTGATGTAACCGGGCTGACCAGTCTGAAGAATTTATTCTGCAGCGATAATCAACTGACTACCCTTGATGTAACCGGGCTGACCAGTCTGACGGATTTGGAGTGCAACGGTAATCAACTTGTCTCGTTGGATGTCAGCACTTTGAAAGAGCTTCAAATTTTGTGGTGTCATGGCAACAAGATGACGGCTCTCGATATAACCAATAACGCATATTTGGGGGATTTGAAGTGCGGGAACCAGCAAGATAATCAGCAACTGACCCTGACATTGTGGGACACCAAGAAGGAGTTTTGGGACAGGATGTTAAACATGTATTCAGATGAAAACAGCAATGTCACAACCATTGTTAAACCGAGTCCTGTCGAAGCCGGACATAACGGCTACGAAGATGACGGCGGAGAACCCGTATTGCAGTAAACCGGAATCAGCCGACATAGGTTGGTAGCAAGCCCTTAGTGTCATCGTACCGCGAATAGATGAAAATATTTCGGTTCCAGCCCCTAGTGTTCCGGCAGATTTGCAATCTGCCGTTTGGCGGGTGCGGAGTCGCAACTACTGTTCTGGCAGATTTGCAATCTACCATATCCATTATACCGCAGATTACAAATCTGCGGTAACGTGAAAGGATAACGTGTGAAAGAGTAATATATCAGGCAGAGAAACGAAAGAATAAAATTTCAGTTCTTTTGTTTTTCTGCCTATTTTCGTATCTTTGTTCCAAACGTGCATCGGCTTCGTCCTTAATTCTTAATTATTAATTGAATAACATGAAATACCCTATAGGAATCCAGAGTTTTGAGCAGATAATCGAGGATGGTTATGTCTATATCGACAAGACCGACCTGGTATATAAACTGACCCACGAAGGCAAGATTTATTTTCTTAGCCGTCTGCGTCGTTTCGGTAAAAGCCTTCTTGTCTCCACGCTGAAGAACTATTACTTGGGGCATAAGGAACTTTTCAAGGGACTGAAGATAGACAGCCTGGAGAAGGACTGGAATGTGCATCCTGTGTTTCATGTGGATTTCAATGGATCCAACTTCTTGGAGGAAGGCGTTTTGGAGAAACGACTGTATGCTTATGTGAGGGATTGGGAAAGGCGGTTACCTGACCATCAAGGATTACGATATGGAGTTCAATACTTTCCTTCTTGACTTTCCGAACAATGAGGTCAAGAACGCTTTCCTTACAGCGCAAGCTTCTCTTCCGAAACCGGAACGATAGGAGACTGGAAAACAGTCTGACTAATTAAAAGTTAATACTCATCAGCCGTACGGATTTGTCCGTTGCCCCCACAACCAGATTGACAACTATCACGAACAGCCGCCGGGAGAGATTTGCCTGTACTATGGAGTTCTCGGCACTGTCGGTGGGTATCGTCTTATTCTGATATGAATGAAATGAGCAACCAAGGTTTTAAGGCTTAGGTTGCTCTTTCCGCTTTTTATAAAGAAAATTTACTGCTTTCTTATGTCTCCATAAAGTCCGGAAGTGTATTTTATCAGATCTATCTCGCATAAGGCATCGCCCACGTTATAATAACTCTCGGAAATTGTGTTGAAACGTTCCATAATCTTGTCTGCCTTTTCACGGTCTTTATCGTAAATCAGGGCAATGGCATATTGTATTCTTAACGCGGAAGGCCGGAATGTGGCATTCTGGTTCAAGTAATTCATAATGTTCTTGTCATTGACAGCTTCTTCGATTTTGCTTATCTCGCCATTGTCTATCAGATTGAGGAACAGACGTTCCATTGATATCTCGTTTTTGTATATCTGAATTATTTCATTCCATCTTTCTTCGGCTAAGGCTATCAGATTATGTGCTTTATCGAAGTCCAATCTGTCAAGTGCCACAGCCAGATCCATGGTAAGGGCACAGACATGAAACGGAGACGACATGTCGAGCCGCTTATTGTCTGAATAATACTCTTCCATAGCTTCGTGAGGCCTTTTGCCACTTTGTGTTTTTGCCAGAAAACGGAGTGAATCCAGAAACACCTGTGTGGAGAACTTGTCTTCTCTGAGTCGCAATATATTGTAACCGTCGTTAGGGATACCTGAGAAAGTGGAAGGAATACCGTTTACCAGAAAAAAGCATATCCCAACACCAGAAAACAGCATCAGGAATATATTCAGATATGGGTTCAGCGACTCGTGGCATGTCCACAGCAATATCCCGCTAATGACGGAAAACATCAGATTGAATATTACGCCTCCAAGATTGTAAAGCATAATCCCGAAATCCGAGTCCCCTTTTTCTGGGGGGAGCAGAAGGCATTGCCCTCCGGCACCGGCAAGTTTCATGGTGGAGATTCTGTAGTGTCCGTCACGCCTGGTCAGTATAAAACCGAACGCCATAAAGGAAATGAATTTCCATCCGCGCATCAGAGCTGCGGTAAGATGTCCCGTTTCATGTATTATTATTTGCAGGAAGATACATACAATCATTATCAGGAATGAAAGCAACAGATTCATTATAAGAGAAACAAAACCTTGTTCCTTGCCGAAAAATATTATTAATGAATATCCGATGCATCCACCAAAAATCAATGACAATACTATAAACAGTATTACGGCAATGTTTTTCTTTAAAAAACTAATCATGCTATTTTCGGAAGTATTATTTGAAAATCATTGTAGCAAATTCAGACAGATATATTCTCCAGTTGCGCCAGATGTGTCCGCCTTCGCTTTCTCTATACACATATTTGTAGTTGTGTTTGTCAAGCAGCTTTCTGTATTCCACGTTGGCATCATACAGGAAGTCTGTCTTTCCTATCGCAATCCAGTAAAGTTTAGGGGCTTTGCTGAACTGTTTAGCCAGTTTTTCTTCCATGTTTTTGTAGATGTCAGAATCTTTTTCCTTGTCTGGAAGTATCGCAGCCGAGAAAAGACCTACGTAGTCAAACTTGTCCGGATATTCTTTAGAGATATGAAGAGAATGATATCCGCCCATTGAAAGACCTGCTATGGCGCGTCTGGATTTTTTATTATCAACCCTGTAATTCTTCTCTATGAATTTCATTATTTCAGGGAAGGTAGTCTCCATTGTGCCTTCCATTGTTCTGGGAAGATTCATAGTCGGTTTGTACATTCCTAAAGACGATTCTCCCGGAGCGGCTTCCTGATCTACATTTCCGTTTGGCATCACCACTATCATAGGTTCTGCCTTTCCCTGAGCTATAAGGTTATCCATTATCTGTGCCGTCCTTCCAAGAGTGGTCCAGGCATCCTCGTCGCCACCCATTCCGTGAAGCAGATAAAGCACAGGATAGCGCTTGTTGCTGTTTTCATAGCCTGCAGGGGTATAGACTGTCAGTCGGCGGTCATAGCCTAAGGCGTCGCTGTGATACCAGCGTTTCGTTACCGTTCCGTGAGGAACCTTGTTTACACTGTACAAGTCGCCAGGCTCTCCTTTCACAATGAAAATATTGAAAACGGACGCTACATCACGGCTTACATATACATTGTTCGGATCTGTCACTTTCAGACCATCGACTATAAATGAATAATTGTAAAGCTCTGAAGCAAGAGGTTGTGGAGTGGTATATTCCCAAACACCGTTCTTGCCTTCTTTCAGTTCTGCATCTCCCGGTACATCTACCTTGCCGAACTTAGTATCCATTTTTACAGTAGGCAGGAAGTCGCCTGTAACCTTTACCTGAACCGCTTTAGGTGCATGAAAACGGAAAGTTACGGTATTGTCGGGATGTATTTCAGGCGAAGTGATGTTCTGTCCGCCCCATAATGATTCCTGGGCGGAACAAGTCAGACTTATAAATAAGGCTGATAATAAAAGATTTATCTTTCTCATGATGTTATAAATATTTTTGTTTGAATCAGGTTGTTATGAGTTATTCCGGTTTGATTTTCAGCGATTCCTTGCATATTCCGTTCAATCCGCATTCCGCGCATTTTGGCGAACGTGCGATACAGACATATCTTCCGTGCAGTATCAGCCAGTGATGAGCTTTAGGAACAATATCCTTTGGAATATATTTCATCAGATAATTCTCAGTGGCAAGCGGAGTGGTGCATGATTTCGGTACCAGACCGATTCTGTGGCTCACGCGGAACACATGTGTATCTACTGCCATTGCGGCTTTATTGAATACCACGCTTTGTATTACATTGGCGGTTTTGCGACCCACACCAGGTAGCTTTACGAGTTTTTCCAGTGTATCCGGCACAGTGCTGTTATATTCGCTTACGAGCATCTTTGCCATTCCAACGAGGTGCTTGGCCTTATTGTTGGGGTAGCTTACACTGCGGATATATTCGAATATCACTTCGGGAGTGCTTGCGGCAAGGGCTTCCGGAGTAGGGAAGTCGTGAAACAACGGTGGAGTTATCATGTTCACACGCTTGTCCGTACATTGTGCGCTAAGTATCACTGCAATGAGCAGTTCAAAAGGGTTTGAGTAATGTAGCTCGGTCTCTGCCACCGGCATTGCCTTCTCAAAATATTCTATAACCTTGTTGTACAATTCCTTTTTACGCATAGTCTGTTACCATTTTTTGTGTCTGAAAAAGAAGAAAAGCGAGATACCCATAGTCAGCATAAGGCCCCATGCGAACAGGTATCCGTACTCCCAATGCAGTTCGGGCATCCATTCGAAGTTCATTCCCCACATTCCGGCAAGGAAAGTAAGAGGTATGAAGATTGTCGAGACTATGGTGAGCTGCTTCATTATGTCGTTCAGTCGCTGGTCGTTTCTTGAGATGTAGAGGTCAACGATGGCGGTTATTAGGTCGCGGCAGCTTTCCATTGTCTGTAGTACGAACTGAAGGTGGTCGTTCACATCGTTGAAGAACGGACGTTGCTGTTCGTTCAGCAGTTCGTTGTCGGCATGAAACAGTTTGTTGATATGTTCCTTCATCGGGAATATACATTTCTTTATTATACGGTAGTTTTTCCTGTATTTCTGTATGTTCTCTATTCCCGGTGCGTCCGGATTGTGAGGAACGATTAAAGCTTCTTCCATATCTTCCAGTTCATCTTCCATAGCTGTCAGCACGGACATGAAGTTTGCCATGGAGCTGTTCAGTATCACACTTAGCAGATAGTCCGACTGGCGGTGACGTATCTTCAGCGTGTTTTTGTTCAGGGCGGAAATAATCTCATTGAAGAAATCTGTTTCTTTTTCAACGAATGTGAGAACATATGATTTGCCTTGAATGATACATAGTTGCATCGATTCGTAATCTCTATCCTTGTTCATCGCCAGGAGCTTGATGATGATGACATTGTAATCATCGTGTTCTTCCACTTTTGTGAGGTGTTCCGGATTAAGGATATCCTGAGTAGTCAGAAAATCGATGCAGAACATCTGGCATATATTTTTTATTTTATCAGTATCCTGCATACCGGTAATCTGTATCCAGTTTATTTCGTCCTCGTTCATTAATTCCTGAAGATGCTCTAGTTCTATATCCTTGTGATACGTGATGGAGTCTTTCTTATAAGAACACAGATTTATTTTGGTAGGACATATGTTCTCGCCTGTATATCTCAGTTGTTCTGTAAGTAGGTTATTTTTGGTCATGGTGGAAACTCTTTTTTTATACAGCTTCAAAAGTAAATATAATATGTGAGATTATAAATAAATGTTGCTTTTTTTTGAAATAACCTCTATTTTTGTGTTATAGTAGTGGAATTCATAAGAATCCTGAAGTATTGTAAGTATAATAAGAGAAACGGAAATGCAAAAACTGCGCTGTGTAGTAGAACGTATCACATACCAGAATCCTGAGAACGGATATTCGGTGATGAGGGTTAAGGTGAAAGGTTATGATGAACTGGTTACTCTGGTGGGAAATCTCCTGGAGGTACCGGCAGGAAGTGTGCTATTGTGTGAGGGCGACTGGAAGGTAGATAAGCGCTATGGCAGTCAGTTCGTGGCTCAGACATGGGAAGAGGTGATGCCTGCCACTCTTTACGGCATAGAAAAGTATCTGGGAAGCGGACTGGTGAAAGGTATCGGACCTAAGTTTGCACAGCTCATTGTGAACCGTTTCGGTCTTGATACTATCGAAATCATAGAGACAGATATAAAACGCCTCTATGAAGTGCCGGGAATAGGCCAGAAACGGGTAGAGAAAATAGCTGAGAGTTGGGAAAAACAGAAGGACATAAAAAATGTAATGCTCTTTCTGCAGGGTTATGGGGTGAGTACCGCTTATGCCGCAAAAATTTACAGACAATATGGCAAGGAGAGTATCGACACAGTGAAAACCAATCCATATAAACTGGCAGATGATATTTGGGGAATAGGTTTCAAGACAGCCGACACTATTGCCTCTAAAATGGGTTATGAGAAGAATGACCTGCGCAGACTGAAAAGTGGAGTCACATACACATTGAGCCATATGGCCGAGGAAGGCAATGTCTATGCCGAGGAAGAACAGCTTGTAAAATCTGCAATTGAACTGCTTGATGCCGATGAGACTCCCGTTCGTCAGGCTATATCAGAGATGCTACAGAGTGAAGACCTCATTGCTGATGCCGAAGCCATATATATGCCCCCGTTCTATTATGCCGAAGTAGGTACAGCGAACCGCCTGAACAAATTGCTGGACTGTGTGGAAGGCAATCTGTTCAATATAATTCCTGATATTTCAGTTATATCAAAACAAACGGGGATAGATTATGACGAAGTGCAGGCCGAAGCCATTCGTGAGGCTGTATCTTCTAAAGTGATGGTCCTTACAGGAGGTCCCGGAACAGGAAAAACTACTACTACACAAGGTATTATAGCAGCCTTGAAAGCTATGGGCCTACGTATTCTGCTTGCAGCGCCGACCGGGCGTGCCGCCAAACGCATGAGTGAGGCTACCGGTATGGAGGCCAAGACCATTCACCGTCTGTTGGAGTACAATCCTAAAGATGGATATAAACGGAATGACGATAATCCCTTGGAGGGAGATGCGCTCATTGTAGATGAATGTTCAATGATAGACCTCCTGTTGATGAACAATCTGATGAAGGCAATTCCGGCAGGTATGCGTCTGGTGTTGGTAGGCGACATCGACCAGTTGCCGAGTGTGGGTGCCGGAAACGTGCTGCGTGATATCATCGACAGCAAGAGAATACCCGTCATCCGCCTGACACGTATTTTCCGCCAGGCACAGGAAAGCCGTATCGTCATGAGTGCGCATGCCATAAATAAAGGTGTATTTCCAGATACAAGCAACGGTAAGCATACTGATTTTTTCTTTATCCAACAGGAGGAACCGGAACAGGCAGTAGAGACAATCGTCAAGTTGGTGAAAGAGCGTCTGCCTAATGCGTATAAGCGTCCGACAAGCGATATACAGGTCCTTACACCCATGCAGAGAGGGGTAGTAGGGGCCGCCAACCTGAATATGGCGTTACAGACTGTCTTGAACCCGGGGCAGGTGTCATTGAACCGCAGTGGATATTCATTCCGTCAAGGAGACCGTGTAATGCAGCTGCGTAATAATTATGATAAAGAGGTATTCAACGGTGATTTGGGCTATATCGAAAGAGTAGATATGGAAGACAGAACATTGTTTGTCTGCTTCGACGGAAGAACGGTGGAATATGATGTCTCTGAACTGGACGAGCTGACACTTGCTTATGCTACTACCATTCATAAGTCGCAAGGTTCTGAGTATCCCATTGTAGTAATGCCTGTGCTGATGACTCACTATGTAATGCTTCAGCGCAATCTGATTTATACCGGAATTACACGTGCTAAAAAAATCTGTGTGCTGGTAGGTACAAAAAAAGCATTAAGCTTTGCTATACGTAATTTGTCGGTGCTGAAACGTAACACAAAGTTGAAGGAACGCCTGAGTGCGCTTGAAAGTCAATCTGCACAAATATCTATGGCTGCTGAATCGGGTGAGGGATATGGAAAGAAGGCATAACTGTTCAGAGGTCGGACATTAATATAATTTAATCCGGATTTACAAATTGTCCATGTTGTATCGCAAATTGCAGCTGTATTATTTTTTATCATTTCTTTTTGTAAATCTATGACACGTTCCAATTCTTTCTTATATATTTCAGAATCTTCCCAATTATAAATCGGTCTATAAATACCATAGTCCATTATATTTATATCATTAGTAAGTTTCTGAATGTCATTAGATAGTTCATTATATGTAGCTAAACTTTTCAAATAATCCTGGTTAAGATATTCTTTTTTATGTTCTAAATACTTTATTTTCTTCTGAATATCTCCTAAATCTTTCAATAATTCAAGTTTATAATCCTCATAAAAATGTATATCACTTTCCAAACGAGAAATTTCACTTTTCAATGCTTCCTTCTTATCTTTAAATTCTTCGCTCATAGTAAAAATATATGTATATCAATACATCGTTTTATTTTTAATTAATTTTGCCTTTACATTTATTCGCCAGTAGCCAGTCTTGTCAGAACCTTCATGAGTCAAAATACCCATAGTCCTAAGATTCTTGATGTTTTTCTCTATAGCGCGTTTAGTTACACCAATCTTGTTAGCCATATTATCGGCTGTTATTGATGGATCAGAAATAACGAGGTCAATTATCTTTTGTGCAGTTTTACTGACCGTCTTCTGTTTTTCCAATGTGTCTCCGAACTTTTCTGTGTTTACACCGAACTTTTTCACCGAACTTTCTTCGTTTTCACCGAACTTTTCTGTGTTTACACCGAACTTTTTCACCGAACTTTCTTCGTTTACAGGGTACTTTTCGAGGGTACTATTTACCCTGTTGGCAACTTCCTCAACAGGTATCCTTCCGTTCTCTCCCCAATTTAAGTTATAGAATGTGGTATAGAAAGAAATCGCTTCCGTTTGATATTGTGGTTCTTTGCCAGGCAGGAAATTAGGCAGTTTCTCCGTAAGTTCACGCATTTTACGTAAACCAGAGCCACGTTTCTCCATATAGTCCAATTGGGTAAACATATCCGCAATGACAGGGTTACGGCGCATGGACGGTACTTTGTATATGTCTCGGTCTTGGATTTGTGTGCCATCAAGCATTGCACCGGGTGATACCAATTCTACCCGGTCATCATAGATATCAATATGTACTTCACCACCCATTACAGTGTAATCTCTATGGATAAGATGGTTTACTAACCCTTCAAAGATAGCGCGGTCGGAATAGTCAGGGAGGTTCAGGCGATAGTTAGGCATCTTCACCCATCCGCTCATTGTATAGTTTTTGATGAAGTCCATACCATATTTCAAAAGCAATACGAGATTTGCCCGATGTTCTACGGAACTGATAGCATCGTCTTTATAGAGCCCTGTCCAACGGGTGCAGAAAATACGTGATTGGAATACAGTGCAATTATCTACAAACAGCAATCCGGCATTGGTCAGCTTACCGTCAGATGTGACAAGTCCGAATGACTCCAAATACTTATCATTCCATTCCTGATGGGTTTGCTCTCGGAAGGTGTTGGCAAGTATAACGAAAGAATGTTTGTTGGCATCTACTTGTGTAGGTAGAGAATCCCAAGTCATGTGCGTACCCTTTAATACTAATGAAAGAAGTTGTTGCGAATTGCATTCCACACTTTCATTGCCGACTCGTGTATAAGCTGTACGTGTTCCGTCTTGAAAATAATAATAAGGTGTCAGCGTTCCTGCTTTTACTTTCACTTCAAGCAGGGTACGTCCTTCGTGTTCAATTGGGATAAGCTGTACTTCAGGGACTGGGTCAAGTCTTGCCTTTATCATTTCACTGATAAAATCGGCATCTGATTGCGGATTCTCCAAACCAACAATTACTCCGTCATCGTTTACCCCATAGAACAAGCTGCCACCGTCCGTATTGGCAAAAGCTGATACGGATTTGAGCCATGACTTTACTTTCTTACGCTCCAGCATTTCCTTGAAATCATAAGACGAGCATTCTGCTATCAATGTATTGTTATGAATCTGCATCGTTTTCTTTTTGTTGTTCGGGTATAAATCTCAGGTTATATATACAAACTTACATAAAAATCTTCGTTTTTTATGCCGGTGCAATAAAAAATCAAGCCCTACGTACTTGATTGATCGTCTATTGCCGTGCTCGAAGCACAAAATGTTGTATATTTGAGGTGCATACATTT
>NZ_JADYTF010000063.1 GCF_021530995.1 Bacteroides caecigallinarum | reverse complement strand
TCCAGTCTTCGTATGTCTGCTTGAATTGGTCTAATGTCATATTCTTCATTTTTGTACAATATTGGTTATGGGTACAAAAATATAAAGAATCAAGACTGAGTTCTGACGGGGTTTACTGAATGCTTACAGACATTCCGGGGATTGTACCACAGACGGGTAGTGACTATACGTTTGTATGCAGTGATCCCCACCGTTTGTTTTGTTTGCATCCCCTTTCCTGGCTTTGCGTAGCAGGAAAGGGGATTTTTTGAATAATGCCATTCGTATGAATTCTCCTATAATCCATTCATAAATATGTTGCCTGATGAATTATTGTTGAACAATGACTTGTTCTTTATTGAAGTCAACCGTATGCTATCCAAAGGCTGCCGCGTAACCATGCGTCCCCAAGGGGACAGCATGATACCTTTCATAAAAGGAGGAAGAGACAGCGTAGTATTGGAGAAAACCAAAGAGGTGGATACCGGAGACATCGTGCTGGCACATATTCCGGAGAAGGGTTATGTGCTGCACCGGATTTACCGGATGCAGGGAGAGCAGCTTACCTTGATGGGAGACGGCAATCTTCATGCGAGGGAACAATGTGAAAAAACAGAGGTGTCGGGCAAGGTAATCAGGATTTTGCGTAACGGGCGGTATGTGAAATGTGACACCTTCCGGGAAAGATTCAAGGCTGACTGTTGGAGGCGGCTGTTACCGGTAAGACGATTCCTGTTGTTTGCCTGCCGGGTATTTTCAACCCATACATAAGAAATAAGTATGTCATCTTTGCGGATCAACGAGTGTATCCATTGGCTGTGGGCGGCATCCCGAGGCTTCCGGCTGTCTGTTGTATACTGCACGCTGGCAGGATCGTTGAACGTCAGCGTGTCGCTGTTTTTCGTGTTTGTCTGCAAACACCTGATAGACATAGCCACGGGAGTATCGGACGACAGCCTGGGCACATATATCGGATGGATGGCGGGCTGCATGTGCGCCCAGCTCCTGTTGTCAGTAATCAGAAGCCGCCAGTCAAGCCGGGCAGAAATCAGGATGCGGAACGGTCTGCACGGCAAACTGTTCGCGCACCTGATGGAAAGCCAATGGAATGGGCGGGAGACGTTCCACAGCGGCGACATGCTCAACCGGATAGAGGCGGACACGGCATCCGTGACCGATACCGTTTGCCGGACTGTCCCCACCGTACTCGTGACTATCGGGGTCAAGTGTACCGGCGCACGGACTTCTCGGCGTTTTCCCGCTCGATGGTGCAAATCGGATTCATGACGGGCTATGCCGTGGCTTTCCTATGGGGCGTGTTCGGACTGCGTGATGGGACGGTGACTTTCGGCATGATGGCGGCGTTCCTGCAATTGGTATCGCAAATCCAACGCCCGATGGTGGATATGAGCCGCCAGATACCAGCCTTTATCCGGGTGTTTACGGCTACGGAACGCTTGGCGGAACTGACCTCTTTGCCTTTGGAACGGCAGGGAAAATCAGTACGACTGACTGGAAACTTGGGCATCCGTATTTCCCATGTGCGTTTTTCTTACCCCGACAGCGGACGGGAAGTGTTGGCCGGCTTTTCGCACGATTTCCGGCCGGGTAGCCTGACAGCCATCGTCGGGGAAACAGGCGTAGGCAAAAGCACCTTGATAAAGCTGATACTGGCGTTGGTTCAACCGAAAGAAGGGAACATCGTTATTTACAATGAACAAGAAGAGGTTACGGCATCTCCACAGACACGATGCAACCTGTCCTATGTGCCGCAAGGCAATACGTTATTCAGCGGCACCATCCGAGATAACCTGCTAATAGGCAACCCGAATGCCACGGAAGCAGATATGCGCTCGGCTCTCCATACGGCTGTTGCTGATTTTGTGTTTTCCTTGCCGGGCGGACTTGATACGGCATGCGGGGAGCAAGGCACAGGACTGAGCGAGGGACAGGCGCAGCGCATTGCGATTGCACGCGGGCTGCTGCGACCGGGGAATATCCTGCTGCTGGATGAACCGAGTTCGGCACTGGACGGAGAGACGGAAAAGGAACTGTTAAGACGGCTGGCGAAGGAAGTGACTGGCAGGACAGTGGTGCTGATTACGCATCGGGAAAGGATTGCAGGGCTTTGCTCGAAGGTGGTAAGGATGAAAGAATATAGACTTGAATTTAAATAAGTTCAAAAATTGATATAGATTTGCTTCCCATAGTTTTTGATATTTCTGTAACTTTGTATTCAGAAATTATAACTATTGATATATACAAGATGCAATTAAACCTATTTATCAGGACAGATGTTCAGCACAGAAGGAATGCATCGATAGGTTTACTCCGTTCCTTGTACTATATATACAAGAATACACCGTATTTATGTTTAAAAATCTTGCCCGAATCATCTATTATACTAGGGAAAATACTATCTTTGTGAGTGACAACAATAGCATTCACTAATTATTAATTCTCCATCATGAAATATCCTATAGGAATACAGAGCTTTGACCGTATAATAGAGGACGGATTTGTTTATGTCGATTAGACAGATTTGGTTTACAGCTTGGTGAAGGAAGGTTCGATATACTTCCTCAGCCGTCCGCGCCGTTTCGGCAAGAGTTTTCTTGTTTCGACATTGAAGAACTATTTCCTTGGCAGGAAGGAACTTTTCAGGGGCTTGAAGATTGATACGCTAGAGAAGGACTGGAAGGTTTATCCGGTGTTTCATATTGATTTCAACGGTTCTAATTTTATGAAGAGGGGGATATAGAGAATCGTATAAACAGTTTTGTATCCGATTATTGGTATATTTGCTCATTGATTGAGCAAAATCTTTTGAAAAATGCTCAATAATTGAGCAAAAAATGTTTTCTTTGCAAAAAAGAGAATGTTATGTACAGATTACAGGAAAGATTCAGCAAACTTCTTCTGGAAGTAAGTACGGACTATCACCGTTACATGTATGATAGAATAGACTGGAATAACCGCATGATAGGTTTGACTGGTCCAAGAGGAGTTGGTAAGACTATGCTCATCCTTCAATACCTTAAAGAAAATCTTCCGAGGGAGACATCTCTTTATGTAACAGCCGAAGATTTCTATTTTGCCGACCATCGTCTTTTGGATTTGGCAGACAGTTTTGTGAAACAGGGTGGAAAATATCTGTTTATCGATGAGATACATCGTTATAAAGACTGGTCGAAAGAACTTAAACTTATGTATGATTATCATCCTGGATTGCAAATAGTTTTTACCGGTTCGTCGGTTCTCGACATACATAAAGGAGTGTCTGATTTGAGTCGTCGTACATCAATGTATCACATGCAGGGGCTCTCCTTCCGTGAATATCTCAATATGTTCCATGGTTATAATTTTCGTACATACACACTTGAAGAAACTTTAAGTTCAAAATTGGAATTACCTTCAGATTTCCGTCCGTTGCAATATTTTACAGATTATCTAAAGCAAGGATATTACCCTTTCCCTAAAAATAATTATGAGAATCAACTATTGCAGATTGTTAATGTCACTATAGAGTCTGATATACCGCAATATGCCGGTATGAATGTATCTACAGCACGTAAGTTAAAACAACTATTGGCTGTGATTTCTAAAAGTGTGCCCTTCAAACCTAATATGAGCAGTCTTGCGTCTATATTGAATGTTAGTCGTAATAGTATAGCTGATTATTGTCTGTACATTGAAGAAGCAGGTATGATAGCTCAATTGAGGGATGATACAGGTGGTATCCGTGGTCTGGGGAAAGTTGATAAAATATATCTCGACAATACAAATCTTATTTATGCGCTTGGCAAGCAAGATTCAGACATAGGTAATATTCGCGAGACATATTTCTTTAACCAGTTGCGTGTTAATCATGATATTGTCAGTTCATCCGTTGCAGATTTCATGGTCGGAAACGTCACATTCGAGGTGGGAGGCCGCAAGAAGGGTTTGAAACAGATAGAAGGTATTGAAAACGCATATATTGTGAAAGACGATATTGAATTCGGTTATGGCAATATTATTCCGTTGTGGAGTTTCGGGTTTAATTATTGATGCTATATAATAAATCTCGTTCCTTTTGCGTAAATTTGCAGCTGATATTTTCTATTGATTTATCTATCATACATTTATATAAAAGATGACCAATTATTTGGATGAACTCAACGAAAGCCAGCGTGCTGCCGTACTTTACAATGACGGACCTTCGCTGGTGATAGCCGGAGCTGGTTCCGGAAAAACGAGGGTACTTACGTATAAGATAGCGTATCTGCTGGACAATGGTTATGAACCGTGGTCCATCCTGGCACTTACGTTTACAAATAAGGCTGCGCGAGAGATGAAGGAACGTATAGCACGCGCTGTAGGAACGGAAAAGGCAAAGTACTTGTGGATGGGTACTTTTCATTCTGTTTTTGCACGGATTTTGCGTACTGAGGCTGATGCACTGGGCTACTCTTCGAATTTTACTATATACGATTCGTCCGATTCGAAAAGTTTGATAAAATCTCTTCTTAAAGAACTGAATCTTGACGAGAAGGTTTATAAACCCGGATTGATACAGTCGCGTATAAGCAATGCCAAGAATCATCTTGTTTCAGCTCAGGCATACGCTGCAAGCGGTGAGTTTTTCAGAAGCGACTCAGAGGCAAAAATTCCTGCCATGAGGGATATATATATAAGGTATTGCGAACGATGCAAGCAAAGTGACGCGATGGATTTCGATGACCTGCTGGTAAATACGTATCTTCTGTTTAAGAATAATCCGGATATTTGCGATAAATATGCCGAAAGGTTCAGGTATGTTCTGGTGGATGAGTATCAGGATACTAACTTCGCACAGCACAGCATAGTTCTTCAGCTCACAAGCAAGTATCAGCGTGTCTGTGTGGTGGGTGACGACGCACAGAGTATCTACTCTTTCCGTGGTGCTAATATCGACAATATCCTTAAATTCACAAGACTGTATAACGATGCCCGTCTGTTCAAACTCGAACAGAACTATCGTTCTACACAATTGATTGTGAAGGCGGCAAACAGCCTGATAGAGAAGAACCGCGAGCAGATAAGGAAGGAGGTCTTTTCGGAAAATTCTGTTGGGGAACCTATCACGGTGACAAGTGCTTACAGTGATGTGGAGGAAGGTGAGATTGTAGCAAACAAGATTACTTCCATGCACGTAAAGAACGGACAGCCATACAGCGATTTTGCTATTCTGTACAGAACTAATGCGCAGAGTAGAATTTTCGAAGAGGCTCTTCGTAAGCGTGCTGTGGCATACAGGATATATGGAGGTCTGTCTTTCTATCAGCGAAAGGAGATAAAGGACGTTATTGCGTATTTCCGTCTGGCGGTAAATCCTCATGACGGTGAGGCTCTGAAGAGGGTTATAAACTATCCTGCAAGGGGTATAGGCGATACTACACTGAATAAGATTATAGCAACGGCTGCACAGGAAGGGGTGAGTCTTTGGACGGTCATATCGTCGCCTCTTGATTACGGACTGAATATAAATAAAGGTACCCATGCCAAACTGCAAGGGTTTAGGGATATAATAGCCGGATTTGTAAGCAGGGTTGAGACGACGAACGCATACGATCTGGGTAAGGAGATAGTAGGAGCGTCAGGCATTATGGCAGATATCATACAGGATACTTCGCCCGAAGGTTTGAGCAGACGTGAGAATATAGACGAACTCGTGAACGGTATGTACGATTTTTGTGACATTCGCCGTCAGGAGGGTAACGATAGGATGTTCCTGACCGATTATCTTTCTGAGGTTTCGTTACTTACAGACCAGGATGGAGAAAAAGATGACAGTGTGCCTAAGGTTACTCTGATGACTATTCATTCTGCCAAGGGACTTGAGTTCAGAAATGTCTTTATAGTAGGTATGGAGGAAAATCTGTTTCCCGGACCTATGTCCTCCGATTCACCAAGGGCTTTGGAGGAGGAAAGGCGATTGTTTTATGTAGCGATAACTCGTGCCGAGGAGAATTGTTTCATTTCTTATGCCAAGAACAGATATAAGTACGGCAAGCCTGAGTTCTGCAATCCTAGCCGTTTCCTTAAGGATATTAATCCGGCATTCCTGAAGATGCCTGCCGATAGTGGATTTGCGGCAGTGCGAAGCAACGAAGGATATGCCAAACGCAATTATGAAAGAAACTACGAAAGCGGTTATGGAAGGAACTATGAGAGGACTGATTCGTACAGGAGTAACGGACCTTCTATGTTCGATGGTGGAGAAATTCCTCAGGAACCGGTAAGATTCGTTAAACCTGTTCCACCAAGAAATCTGAAAAGGATTGTTCCTGCATCTTCTGCTTCGTCAATAAGTCAGGGTGTTTCATCAGGAAAGGCTGATACGCATGGTGTGGAAGTAGGCCGGTTGATAGAGCACGAACGTTTTGGCAGGGGAGAGGTGGTACGTCTGGAAGGCAGTGGCGACAACTGCAAGGCTACCGTAAGGTTTGAGAATGCCGGCGACAAGCAGCTTTTATTGAAATTTGCACGTTTTAAAATTATTGGATAATTAGAATTATGGATTTGACTAAAGTGCCTTCTCCATGCTATGTAATGGAAGAGGAATTGCTCAGAAAGAATCTGAGTCTGATTAAGAATGTAGCCGAATCGGCAGGAGTGGAAATTATTCTGGCTTTCAAGGCTTTTGCGATGTGGAAGTCGTTCCCTATCTTCAGAGAGTATATCAATTATACCACTGCAAGCTCTGAATATGAGGCTCGCCTGGCTTATGAGGAGTTCGGAAGCCGGGCGCATACATATTCGCCTGCGTATACGGATGAGAATTTTCCTGCTTTTCTGAAATACAGCAGCCATATCACGTTCAACTCGCTTTCGCAGTTCAACCGTTTTTATCCTGTGGCGAAGGAATCAGGCGAGGATGTATCGTTGGGAATACGTGTTAATCCGGAGTATTCGGAGGTGGAAGTGGAACTTTATAATCCTTGTGCGCCTGGAACACGTTTCGGTGTGACTGCCGATCTGCTTCCTGATGTCCTTCCTGAAGGCCTTGAGGGATTCCACTGTCACTGTCACTGCGAATCGAGCTCATACGAACTGGAAAGGACTCTTGAGCATATTGAGAAGAAATTTTCAAAGTGGTTCCCTCAGCTGAAATGGTTGAACCTGGGTGGTGGCCATCTGATGACAAGAAAGGATTATGATGTGAATCATCTTATCGGTCTTCTGAAGGGATTGAGACAGCGTTATCCTAATCTGCAGATTATTCTTGAACCGGGCTCGGCTTTCACATGGCAGACAGGTCCGTTGGTTGCCTCGGTGGTTGACGTAGTGGAAAGCAAAGGGATTCGTACTGCAATACTTGATGTAAGTTTCACATGCCACATGCCTGACTGTCTGGAGATGCCTTATCAGCCTGCTGTGCGTGGAGCGGAATCGCTTCCTGCGGATGCTGTAAAAACTGCAGCACCGGAAGAGCATGTCTACAGACTGGGAGGTAACAGCTGTCTGAGCGGTGACTATATGGGCAGCTGGAAGTTCGATCATGAACTGTCTGTAGGGGAAAGAATAGTATTCGAAGATATGATTCACTATACAATGGTGAAGACAAATATGTTCAACGGTATCCATCATCCTTCGATAGCGATACTTCATACAGACGGAAATCTGGAAATTTACAAAACTTTCAGATACGAAGATTATAGAGACAGAATGTGTTGATAGGAATGGTTTGCAACGTGGCTTAAAAAAACGTTGCAAACCATGTTTTTTTACATATATTGAAAATCAGTCACTTGCGACTTTTTGAGAAAAAAGTTTCAAAAAAAGTGCTCAAATGTTTTGGTGGTTTCAGAAAAAGCTATACCTTTGCACTCGCAATCGGGAAAACAACTAACGATTGATTAAACAATGCGGAAATAGCTCAGTTGGTAGAGCATAACCTTGCCAAGGTTAGGGTCGCGAGTTCGAGTCTCGTTTTCCGCTCAAAAAAAGAAAAATTGACATTTTGAACAAGATGCGGAAATAGCTCAGTTGGTAGAGCATAACCTTGCCAAGGTTAGGGTCGCGAGTTCGAGTCTCGTTTTCCGCTCAAGAACAAATCTAATGAGGTTTGCGTTTTGCCCAGGTGGCGGAATGGTAGACGCGCACGTTTCAGGTGCGTGTGTCGAGAGGCATGCAGGTTCGAGTCCTGTTCTGGGCACAAATCTTAAAGGATTGACGGAGGAATGGCGGAATTGGTAGACGCGCTACTTTGAGGGGGTAGTGACAGTTATGTCGTGTGAGTTCGAGTCTCATTTCCTTCACGAATAATAATTGCGGAAATAGCTCAGTTGGTAGAGCATAACCTTGCCAAGGTTAGGGTCGCGAGTTCGAGTCTCGTTTTCCGCTCAAAGAGAGAAATCGGTTTGCGCTGGTTTCTCTTTTTTTTTTATGTCCGTCCTAAAAAAAATTGTGGTGTTAAAGAAAAAAGTAAGCTAAATCTATTCTTTTTGTCAGGCATTCAGTATATTTGCCACGCAAAATAATAAAGACAGACTTACATGAAAACTTATGACATTTATTTTTCTGATGATGACTCTTATGACAACAAAGGGTTCTCATTAAAAACTATGGAGAAGGCTATACACATGGCCGAGGATATGCTGGAAAAAGGAAATACTTTTACCGAACAGTATGCGGGAGGTACTATTTCTGTGGTTGATTCTGACGGTGAAACTGTATGGAGCAAGCCTATCCCGGAATAACAGAAGCTGATTTATTGATAAACTTTTAAAATTATATACTTTATGTTCTCAGGTATCGTAGAAGAATTTGCTGAAGTGGTAAATGTGGTAAAGGATCAGGAGAATCTTCACCTTACGCTTAGGTGTTCGTTTGTGGATGAGCTGAAAATTGACCAGAGTGTTGCTCATAACGGAGTGTGTCTTACTGTAGTCAGTATTCAGGACGGCACATATACTGTTACGGCTATGAAAGAAACAATAGAGCGTTCAAATATCGGATTGCTGAAAGTCGGAGATAAGGTCAATGTGGAAAGAAGCATGATGATGAACGGACGTCTGGATGGTCATATCGTACAGGGACACGTCGATCAGACCGCTACATGTGTGGCAGTGGATGATGCTGAAGGTAGCTGGTATTTCACTTTCAAATACAAGTTTGACAAGGAAATGGCAAAAAGGGGTTACTTCACTGTTGACAAAGGTTCGGTGACTGTAAATGGTGTGAGTCTTACTGTATGCAATCCTACTGAGGATTCATTCCAGGTCGCTATTATCCCTTATACTTTCGAACATACAAATTTCCATACAATAAAGGTTGGAAGTGTTGTAAATCTTGAATTCGACATTATAGGAAAGTATCTTAGCAGAATGATGCAGTTGACTTCAAAATAAAATAAAAGTCCGTAATACACAAAAACGGCTTCCTGTTACAATCATTGTCAGGAAGCCGTTTTTGCGTATTATATATCTTTCAGTAATATCTGATTGTTGTGTGATGTATATTCTTGCCTTGCTTTTATCATGGCATCCCATGATGAAGAATACTGGCTTTTGTCGATATTGAAATCTTCGAAACCTTTTGAGTCGAGTTTGTTCAGCATTACTCCAAGTGTGAGCTTGTCTGTTGACATTCCTGGCAGATAGCACACTTCTTCGCTTTTGCCTTTTTCTTTTACACCTTCGTATATGAGTTGTAAATCCTGCAGCTCGTAAAGGATGTCTTTTGTGAGACGTATCGGTATCTTGTTTTCCTTGCTTATCTCCTCGGCGGAATATGGGTCTTCGCCATTTTCAAACCTTTTGCAGATTTTCGACAATATGATAGTGCAGAAAAAATCATGGTATCTGCGGCTTATGTTCTTTGATTCCTTTCCGTACTTGAACGACTCGAGGTTTTGACTAACGTAATTCATCTCTGCTCCGAAAAGGCATATGCTCCATGATATCTGTGTCCAAAGCAGGAACATCGGTATTGCTGCAAAGCTTCCGTATATGGCGTTATAGTTTGATACCCAAATCTGACTGTTTATATATACGTATTGGAATATCTGGAATGCGCTTCCGGCAAGTATTCCCGGTATTATGGCATGGCTGAATTTAACTTTTGTGTTCGGAATGAATACAAACAGACCTATAAACATAGCCCAGATAATTGCATATGGAAGCAATTGTATGAAAAATTTCATAATTGGTGCCAGAAGAACGAAAGTTTCCATCTCCTTCAGGAATGTTGTCATGAATATGGATAATCCGCTGGAGAATACTATCAGTAGTGGCAGCAGTAAAACCATGGAAAAATAGTCTGTGATTTTTCTGAAAACGGAACGCGGCCGTTTTACCTGCCATATTGTGTTGAAGCTTCGCTCTATGTTGTCGGTAAGTATAAGTATTGTCCAAAGCAACATTACGATACCCACTCCGATAAATACTCCGCTTTTGGCATGCTGTAGATACGAATTTATCCATGTGATGACGAGCTCCGCCTGATGGTTGCTCATGTTGTTTCGGAACAGACCTTCTATTATCGAGTCAAAACCGAAACCTCTGGCTATGGCGAAAAGTATCGCGAATATAGGAATGATTGATAGCAGTGTGCTGTAGGTTAGGGCAGAGGCTCTGACTACTATCCTGTTGTTGTTGAATTGTTCGGTGGAAAGTATTATTATCCTGATGATTTTTATTACAGTCCTGATGCCTGGAGGATATTTTTCTTCATCGGCTATCCATAAATCTTTCTGAAAAAACTTTTTCCACTTGTCGATAGGAAGTTTTGGCATAGTATGTGATTTATTGTGAATGAATAAAAAGAAGGCAGCAAACCTGTAAGCCGGGTTCTGTTTCCCTGACGGGCAGGGATGTCTGTCATTTATCTACTCCCGCCGTCACCGACGGGCTCTAGCGGTCTACCCTCCGACGTGGGGCGAGCAACCCTCGTTAATGCCGGTTTACATGACCTTACAACTCCTAAGATGTACAGCCCGCATATCGCTATGCGGCTGGTGGGCTCTTACCCCACCTTCTCACCCTTACTCCCGAAGGAGCGGTTGTTTTCTTCTACATTACTCTACCCTCGCGGACAGCTTTCTGTTAGGAAGTAGGATGCTCTGTGTTGCCCGGACTTTCCTCTTGTATGGAATACCAGCGACAGACCGGTCTGCTGCTTTCTTATTGCAAAGGTATGGAAATAAACTGAAAAAACGGCAGACTTGCCAGAAATACTTTTATTTTTGTGTTGTCAGTTACTTGTAATGAATGTAAATTTGTCAGTTTTCCTCGTTAACACGGGTTAATCAGAATAATTCCAATGTTAAAAGAGGGAAAAAACTGATACTTAGGAGTACAACCGTATGGAATTTGTTATACTTTAGCGGATGAAATGTTAAACTAATAACGAAATTAACAATTTAATATTGATAAGATTATGAAAACAGTAACTAAATTTGCGATAGGAGCAGCTTCAATGGTTGCAGTAAGTGCAGGAGTTGCAGGTGTTACGGCATACGTCGTTTCTCAGAATAATCAACCGAAAGAAAGTAAGACTTTTTACGAATCATTCAATACAATGCCTTTGACACGTACCGTTGCTATGGATTCAAATAACATGCAGCCTGTTGATTTGACAAAGGCTGCCGAAAGTTCTTTGAACTCAGTAGTACATATTGTTGCTACTCAGAGAAGCAAAGTACAGACAATACAGCAGATGCCTGATATATTCGACTATTTCTTCGGTGACGGTCGTGGACGCCAGCGTCAGATTGAAACTCCTGAACAGAAAGGTTTCGGTTCGGGTGTTATAATCTCTAAGGACGGTTATATCGTAACCAATAACCACGTTATCGATGGAGCGGACGAAATCAGTGTAAAGCTTCAGGACAGCAGAGAGCTTAAGGGCAGGGTAATAGGTACAGACCCGACTACTGACCTTGCTCTTGTTAAGATTGAAGGTGATGATTTCCCTGCAATACCAGTTGGCGACTCTGACAAACTGAAAGTAGGTGAGTGGGTGCTTGCTGTTGGTAACCCGTTCAATTTGGGCTCTACAGTAACAGCCGGTGTAGTAAGCGCCAAATCAAGGGGACTTGGTGCAAATCAGGTAGAATCGTTCATTCAGACTGATGCCGCAATCAACCAGGGTAACAGTGGTGGTGCATTGGTTAACGCTCATGGTGAACTTGTTGGTATCAATGCTATGTTGTTCTCTCCTACAGGCGCATATTCAGGATACGGATTTGCAATCCCTACAAGCATAATGACTAAGGTTGTAACAGACTTGAAGCAGTATGGAACAGTACAGCGTGCATTGCTTGGAATCGGTGGTAGAAATATGGGTGATGAAAATATGAACTATCCTGATGAAATTAAGAAAGAACAAAAAGAACTTGGAATAAATGAAGGTGTACAGGTGGCAGAAGTTACCGAGGGTGGTTCGGCTGATGGTATTCTTAAGGTAAATGATGTCATACTTGAATTGAACGGTAAGAAAGTCAAGACAATGGCAGACCTTCAGGGATTGCTTGCACAGCATCGTCCTGGTGATAAAGTCAAGGTTACAGTATTCCGTGACAAGAAGGAAAAGGAATTTACCGTTACTCTTAAGAATGCTCAAGGTACCACAAAAGTGGTGAAGAAAGCTGATATGGAAATCCTTGGAGCTGCATTCCGTGCCGTGCCAGATGAATTGAAACGCCAGTTGAACTTGGGTTATGGTGTTCAGGTAACAGGTGTTACAGACGGTAGAATGGCTGACAGTGGTATCCGTAAGGGATTCATTATTCTGAAAGCTAACGGAAAACAGCTTAAGACAGTTCAGGATCTTGAAGATGTAATGAAGGCTGCATCACAGTCACCGGATCAGGTATTGTTCATGACAGGTGTCTATCCTTCAGGCAAACGTGCAAACTACGCTGTAGATTTGTCACAGAGTGAATAATCATAACACAGGATAATAATAGGATATTATTGCATAGGTATTGATTTAAGGTAAAAGATTATGAGAGGCGTTTTATGTGAAAAATAGCATATACGCCTCTCTTTATCATTTATTGTGATAAAAAGTTATAATAATGAATAGAATAGTTGTCATATTCTTGATATTTTTTTATAACTTTGTAGCCAAATCGATTTTAAAGAATGAGACAATTAAAGATTACCAAAAGTATCACTAACCGAGAGAGCGCTTCTCTGGATAAGTATTTGCAGGAAATTGGTCGTGAGGACTTGATTACAGTCGAAGAAGAAGTAGAGCTTGCTCAGCGTATCCGTAAGGGGGACAGAATTGCGTTAGAGAAACTTACTAGAGCCAATTTGCGATTTGTTGTATCTGTTGCAAAGCAGTATCAGAATCAAGGATTAAGTTTGCCGGACTTGATTAATGAAGGAAACCTTGGACTTATCAAGGCTGCTGAAAAGTTTGATGAAACACGTGGTTTTAAATTTATCAGTTATGCCGTATGGTGGATTCGTCAGTCCATACTTCAGGCTTTGGCAGAACAGTCAAGAATCGTAAGATTGCCATTGAACCAGGTGGGTTCGTTGAATAAGATCAGTAAGGCCTTCTCTAAGTTCGAACAAGAAAACGAACGTCGCCCGTCACCGGAAGAGCTTGCTGACGAACTTGAAATTCCTGTAGATAAGATATCCGATACTTTGAAAGTGTCAGGACGTCACATCTCAGTAGATGCACCTTTTGTTGAGGGTGAAGACAATAGTCTGCTCGACGTGTTGGTGAACGATGATTCGCCTATGGCGGACCGTTCTTTGGTTAATGAGTCACTTTCGAAGGAAATCGACAGAGCACTATCTACGCTGACCGACAGAGAGAAGGATATTATCCAGATGTTTTTCGGTATTAACACGCAGGAAATGACGTTGGAAGAAATCGGCGATAAATTCGGGCTTACACGTGAGCGCGTTCGTCAGATTAAGGAAAAAGCTATCAGAAGATTAAGAAACAATTCGCGTAGCAAGTTGCTCAAATCTTATTTAGGATAAGATAAAGATTGGTTTCCGAAAAGAATAACAGAATCAAACTTCGCATGGTTTGGTTCTGTTTTTTGTTTCTGTATGTTAAATAATAGGCTTCCTTTTTCTTATATTGAGTATAAATGATTACTTTTGTCGCATTATAAAAAATAGAATATGCGATATATAAAATTATTATGTTTTTTGTTTGCGGTATCTGTATTTGTAGGTGCAGCAGCAAAGAAATCAAAGAATAAGGATAAATATGGAGTGTATATGGTAGGAGTTTCGGCTTCGTTTACTGACTCTTTGGTTTATTTTACAGATATTCAATTCCTTGATAGTGCTGTTGTTGACGGCAAGGGTTTTCTTGTAGGAAGACAACAATACAGTCTGCAGTTGAAAGATTATCTTGAAACTAAAGAGGGTGGTAAAAACCGTACTTGCTTTATGTTTTTCAACGTAAGGAAGAATAAGTTGCAGAAAGAGTTAATGAAACTCAAAGAGAAATATAAAAAGGGTAATAACATGGTTTTGAAGAGTGTAAACCCTGAATTTAAATTTGAGAAGGCTGAACTTTATTAGTCTTCGTAGATGACGTACCGTTTTGCTTTTATAGTTATAGGCATACCGGTACGTCATTTTTGTTTTAAATAAATTTTTTGTGTAATGAAAAAAATATTATTTCTTTTATTGTCTGTTGTTGTTTTTACAGCATGTTCGGACGAAATACCTGAGGAGAAAATACCGGTAAAGTCGGGAAGAACTGTGTTGGCGTATTTAATATCTAATAATAGGTCTGGAAATCTTGATAGAAATTTAAAACAGAATCTTGTGGATATGTATTCCGGATTGGCACAGAGTAAAGACTCCTGTACATTACTTGTTTATTATCGTCCTTATAATAATGATGGTGATGGTCTGGAAGGACCAGCAATATTGAAATACAGCTCAGATGGAAATGGTAATATAAACGGTCATTCTTCTTTGAGGGGAGGTGACCTGAATGCAAGAAGAGTTATTCAGGAATCGGATGGTATCTCTTGCTTTAAAGAGGAACAGAATCATATATCCACTTCTCCTGAAACGATGAGGCGTATTTTGAATCTTATGGTTGATATGTGTCCTTCGCAGAGTTATGGATTGGTTTTTGGATCGCATGGTACGAGCTGGATGCCAGGAAATACTGTCGAAGGCCGTTCGTTTGGCGATGATGATGGATATAATATTAATATTCCTGAGATGTCCGATGTTTTGGAAGAGGTGTTTAGCGGAAAACAGTTGGATTTTATATTGTTTGATGCGTGTATGATGGCTACTGCCGAAGTCTGTTATGAATTTAAGGATGTAACCGATTATCTGATAGGTGCAGTGGTTGAAACTCATGTATATGGGCATCCATACGATATTGTATTGCCGAAGTTGTATGAGAAAAATGTCCCGTATGATGAAGTTTGTGAGGATTACATTGATTATAGCAGAGATTTGTGGCAAGAAAACTCAGATTGGGGAACATGTGCAGCTATAGATTGTAGCAAGATGGATGAATTGGCCAATTGGGTTGGCGCTAACCTGGAGGTTTATTCGGGGAAGTTTGATTCCTTGGATAAGGATGACGTTCAGCAATATGGAGTCGGTTTATTCAAGTACTTCTCTTTTGATATTGTTGATTATTTTAAAAATCTGAATGCTGGAAATACTCCTGAAGGATTAGAAGATGTAATGAACAAGGTTGTTGTTGCAAAGGATGCTTTGTATGGAGTAAAATATCCTATTGTAGGTGATCCTTCATGTGTAATTGAGGAAGAGCGCTTTTGCGGTATTGGAATGTATGTTCCCTACACTGTAAATGATAATAAATATATCAATAACGAATATTATAAAAACCTTGCATGGTATAAAGCTGTAGGATGGGATCGTTTTTGATTTTAATTTAAGCAGTGATTAGATAGTGTTTAAACAGTATTTAAACAGTGATTAAACAGAACCTAGACAATGGATAAAACTAAAACTATAGCCGCACTTTTCGATTTTGACGGCGTGGTGATGGATACAGAATCACAATATACAATATATTGGAATGAAGTAGGACGTATATATCATCCGGAAATGGAGAATTTTGGGTTGCTGATAAAGGGTCAGACTTTAGCACAGATATACGACCGTTACTTTAAAGGCATGGATACTGCCCAGGCAGAGATTACTGCCGGACTGAACAAGTTCGAAAGTGAGATGAAATACGAATATGTACCTGGTGTGGTAGATTTTATGAAGGAACTTCGCAATAATGGCGTTAAGATAGCCATTGTAACAAGTTCAAACGAAACAAAGATGGCCAATGTATATTCAGCTCATCCGGAACTGAAGAGTCTGGTTGACAGAATACTTACAGCAGAGATGTTCACCCGTTCGAAACCGGCACCGGACTGTTTCCTGCTTGGTGCGGAGGTCTTTGAAACAGTTCCTGCCAACTGTGTGGTTTTCGAAGATTCGTTTCATGGCTTGCAGGCAGGAACATCGGCACAAATGGCTGTTGTGGGATTAAGCACTACCAATCCAGCGGAAGCTATAAAGGACAAATGTAATCAGGTTATTCCTGACTTCACAGGTTTTACTTATAAGGACATGATTTCTTTGCTTGAAAAGTGACATAAGCAAGTAAAATCACACTTAATTTGGTTAAATGATATAAAACATCTAATTTTGCCGAGTTTTTAAACTGACTTAAATTAAAAAGAAAGTATGGCAGGATATTTATCAGGTGATGTGCGTAAGGTTACCACACACCGTTTGACAGAAATGAAACAGAGAGGCGAGAAGATTTCTATGCTTACCTCATACGACTACACAATGGCGCAGATTGTTGACGGAGCCGGAGTTGATGTTATCCTTGTGGGAGACTCTGCATCAAACGTAATGGCAGGAAACGTCACAACACTTCCTATTACAATAGAACAGATGATTTATCATGGCAAGTCTGTTATGAGAGGCGTAAAACGTGCCTTGGTAGTAGTGGATATGCCTTTCGGAACATATCAGGCAGATGCATACGACGGTGTGCGCAATGCTATCCGCATCATGAAGGAAACCCATGCTGATGCCTTGAAGCTGGAAGGTGGCGAAGAAATCATTGACACTGTAAAGAAGATAATCGGTGCCGGAATGCCAGTGATGGGACATCTGGGACTTATGCCTCAGTCTATCAACAAATACGGAACATATACAGTGCGTGCAAAGGAAGATGCTGAAGCTGAAAAGCTTATCCGCGACGCTCATCTTCTTGAAGAAGCAGGATGCTTCGCACTTGTACTTGAAAAAATTCCGGCTGAACTTGCCAAGAGAGTAGCTTCGGAACTTACAATTCCTGTAATCGGAATCGGTGCTGGAGGTGGAGTTGACGGACAGGTATTGGTAGTTACCGATATGCTTGGAATGACAAAAGGTTTCAGCCCTAAGTTCCTTCGCCGTTATGCTGACCTTCATACTGTCATGACAGATGCTATAGGTCAGTACGTAAGTGATGTGAAATCAAGTGATTTCCCTAATGAATCAGAACAATACTAATTCCAAAATATAAGAAAAGGACTAATAAATGAAGAACGTAAAGCCTTGTTTCATAGGCCGGTATATCTTCATTTATTGGTCCTGTGTTTTTCTATAAGATATAATGTATGTTTAGTACTTCTTACAATACTTCGGAACAGATTTTCTGGAATAAGAACTTCATACTTCTTATTCTTTCCAATGTATTATTGTACATAAGCGTTTACATGCTCTTTCCGGTGTTGCAGACTTGGATTGTAGGCAAATGGGGATATTCTCCTACAGGTGCATCTTTGGTGTCATCTTTGTTCGGCATAGCATTGTTTTTACCAGGAGCAGTCAACAACTACCTTGTAGATACATTTAAGCGTAAAAGTGTATGTACAAGGAGCATAATGCTGTTTGCGCTTCTCGGATTGCTGTATCCGTACGCCAATCAGATATGGATGGTATATGCCTTGCGAGCCCTTCAGGGAGCGTTGTTCGCCATCGCGCTTATGGTGACAGGAAGCACTCTTGTTATTGATGTCACACCTAGCTCGTTCAGAAGTAAGGCCAATTGGGTATTTGCCTTTTCGGGAGGAGTAGGTATGTTGCTGGGGTTGTCTGGAGGACTGTATCTGTCTTCCATTTTCTCGTTGAACAATATGATGTACATTTCGGCGGCCTTTGCAGGAGTGGCATTGTTTCTTGTGTCGATGATAGAGATCTGTTTCCGTGCTCCGCTTGAACCACCGTTGTTTTCTTTCGACAGGTTTATCCTTTTCCGCAATATCCCTCCGGGAATAAATATGATGACTGTACCTTTTGTTTTGGGAACGGTAGTTGCCGGTAAACCCGATTATTTTTTCTATCTTTGTATTGTTCTTGGGTTTGCAATCTTCTGGTTCATCCCCAAGCAGATAAAGAAGAAAGCCGATGATATAGTGCGGATTGTGACAGGATATATATTCATGACATTGTCAGTTTATCTGGTTTCGGGATATCAGCATCATATAGTCCTATGTGCAGCCGGAGTGATGATGGGAATGGGTGTGGCTTCCGCTATGTGTCAGTATCTGAAGATAATGATAAAGTTGCCGAAACATTGCGAACGCGGTACAGGATACCACACATATCAGCTGATGTGGGAAATAGGAGTAATGATGGGAGTGACATTAGGATTTTATGTATGCAGATATTATGAATCCGATCCGTTGACACTGGCAGGCGGAATATGTATGGCAGGTTTGTTAGGTTATCTTCTGTTTACACGCAGATATTTTCAGAAAAGAACACTAAGCAATTCAACAATTAAATAAATAAAGAATATGGCAGACGACAAAAAAATTATCTTTTCAATGGTCGGAGTGAGCAAGTCATTCCAGAACAACAAGCAGGTATTGAAAGACATCTACCTATCCTTTTTCTATGGAGCAAAAATCGGTATCATAGGTTTGAACGGTTCCGGTAAGTCAACTTTGATGAAAATCATTGCCGGTATCGAGAAAAGCTACCAGGGCGAAGTGGTGTTCTCGCCCGGATATTCTGTCGGCTATCTGGCACAGGAGCCGCAGCTTGACGATACCAAGACAGTGAAGGAAGTTGTAATGGAAGGTGTTCAGCAGGTCGTAGATACACTGGCAGAGTATGAAGAAATCAACAATAAATTCGGTCTGCCGGAATATTACGAAGACCCTGAGAAGATGGACGCACTCTTCGCGCGCCAGGCAGAACTGCAGGACATTATTGATGCTACAGATGCATGGAATCTCGATAGCAAGTTGGAACGTGCCATGGACGCACTGCGCTGTCCACCAGAAGACCAGTTGGTGAAGAATCTCTCCGGAGGTGAACGCCGCCGTGTGGCATTGTGCCGTCTCCTTCTTCAGAAACCTGATATCCTCCTTCTTGACGAGCCTACCAACCACCTTGATGCAGAAAGTATCGACTGGTTGGAACAGCACTTGCAGCAGTATGAAGGTACAGTAATTGCCGTTACCCACGACCGTTACTTCCTCGACCACGTTGCGGGATGGATACTTGAACTCGACCGTGGCGAAGGTATTCCATGGAAGGGTAACTATTCAAGCTGGCTTGAACAGAAAACCAAACGTATGGAGATGGAAGAAAAGACTGCCAGCAAGCGTCGCAAGACTCTCGAACGCGAGCTTGAATGGGTACGCATGGCTCCTAAGGCACGTCAGGCCAAAGGTAAGGCACGTCTTAACTCATACGACAAGCTCCTCAACGAAGACGTCAAGGCTAAGGAAGAAAAACTTGAAATCTTCATTCCTAACGGACCACGTCTCGGTAACAAAGTTATCGAAGCCAAGCACGTGGCTAAGGCATACGGCGACAAACTTCTGTTCGACGACCTCAACTTCATGCTTCCGCCTAACGGTATAGTAGGTGTCATCGGTCCTAACGGTGCCGGAAAGACAACTCTCTTCCGTCTGATTATGGGACTTGAAAAGGCTGATAAGGGGGAATTCGAAGTCGGAGAAACTGTAAAAGTGGCATACGTCGACCAGCAGCACAAGGATATCGACCCTAACAAGTCTGTATATCAGGTGATAAGCGGCGGAAACGACCTTATCCGTATGGGTAACCGTGATGTCAATGCCCGCGCATATCTGAGCCGCTTCAATTTCTCAGGTGCCGACCAGGAAAAACTTTGCGGAATGCTTTCAGGTGGTGAGAGAAACCGTCTTCACCTTGCAATGGCACTGAAAGAAGAAGGCAACGTATTACTTCTCGACGAGCCTACCAACGATATCGACGTAAACACTCTTCGTGCCCTTGAAGAAGGTCTTGAGGATTTTGCAGGATGTGCCGTAGTAATCAGCCACGACCGTTGGTTCCTCGACCGTATCTGTACTCACATCCTTGCTTTCGAAGGAAATAGCGAAGTGTTCTACTTCGAAGGATCATATACCGAATACGAAGAAAACAAGATGAAGCGCATGGGCAATGTAGAACCTAAGAGAGTACGTTACCGCAAGCTGATGGAAGATTGATAGATATAATGATAAATATGATTAAAGCCGTTGGAGATAGTTCTTCAGCGGCTTTTTTTATGTATGCCTTCAAGTCATAAACCAGTAAATAACCTTACATAATCTATAAATATAGCTTATATTTATAT
>NZ_JADYTF010000062.1 GCF_021530995.1 Bacteroides caecigallinarum | reverse complement strand
CCTATAGATAGTTATGCTGAGAAATTTGTTTTCGTATTAGAGAAACAAGAATTTTCCAGAGAAAATATCTCAAAAGGGTTAGATATAATGATGGGTAAATTTACAGATTATCAATCTATCGTTTTGATAGTGTCCTCTAAAAAGACAGAAATTGTACATACAGTTTGTGTTAAATTCTGAAAAGAATCTTCTTGGAATTCACTACTTTTCATGTAAAAATAATACAAGGAAATGTATAAAAACAAATGCAATGAACCAGATTTTCATGAGGAGTCTTTTGATTATCCTTTTGACAGAAATTCAGAGGGATTAGAAATGATAGCTGTAAAAATGACAAATGTAACTATATAAGTAGGGAGATTCAGTAAATATTATAAATTTAGCCAACTAATTCATATACAAAGTGTTGCGAATTAGTTGGTTTTTTGTTTATTTAGGTATTCTCCCGAGAATCAGGTTTGCCAGCCAAAACGAGGGAAATATCCCAACAGGCTTCCCTAAAAATATTCGTTCTTTTAAGGATGTTTATTGAATACCACTTTATACTTATAGGAAAACTTCAGTCCTCTCACAGTTGGACTGGAGTTTTACCGGCGCAGGAAGGGAATTTGTTGCCCAATGCAATGATAATGGTGAAGTATTGTTTAAGGCTACAATTCATTGTACAAGATATACTTCTCGCGCATTTCCATATATTCTTTTAATTCTTCATTCCAAGCGGAACGTATTTCTTTTTCTGATTTGCCTTTTAGCATGTCAAATCTCACCTGGTTTGTACCCATCAGTAGGTCAAACCATTTTGGACGAGTAAGGAATGATTCGGACTTGTTCATCTTTTTGAACTCGTTGTATATCTCGATAATATATTTCAATGAAAAACCTTTGAGTTGTTTGGCATCTGTTTTTCTAAGGTCAAGGCCATGGCATGTAATGTCCTTATGCAAAGGATTTTTGTCGAATCCTTCCAATGCTTTCGGTGTGAAAGAAAAAGTATATTTGTCTTTTGGCAATAACGGTGAACCTATCACCTGAAATGGGAAATATGTTCCGCGTCCTACACTGACTGATGTAGCTTCGAACAGACACAGTGATGCATAAAGGGCGATAGACTGGTCGTTTGGCAGGTTAGGGGAAGGTTTCACCGGAAGTGAATATGGGTCACCATGTTTCCATCCTTTTATCCTGATTACTGAATAATTGCACTTCATGTTGTTGCCCAGCCATCCTTCGCCATTAATCATTCCTGCCAGTTCGCCCATAGTACAGCCGTGTAGCACAGGAATTGGTAGCATTCCCACGAAACTCTTGTATTCCTTTTTCAGTATAGGACCGTCAACATAATCGCATGGATTAGGTCGGTCAAGTACTATGAGTTCTTTTCCATTCTCGGCACAAGCTTGCATCACATAATATAATGTACTAATATAAGTGTAGAATCTTGCGCCTACGTCCTGAATGTCGAATACTATCAAGTCTATGTTTGCAAGGTTTGCGGCCGAAGGTTTTTTATTCTTGCCGTATAGTGAGATTATAGGTGTTCCTGTTTTTACGTCTTTACCGTCCTTTACGGTTTCTCCTGCATCTGCTTTACCTCTGAAGCCGTGTTCCGGGGCGAACAATGCAACCGGCCTTTTGCCTAAGGAACATAAAGTGTCAAGCAAATGAGTATTGCCTGTAAGTGAAGTCTGATTTGCCACAAGGGCAATATTTTTGTGTCCGATTAGTGATATCAGAGTTTCAATTTGGTCGGCTCCGTTTTTTATATAAGAAGCAGCATTACAAATGTATGAGCAAGAAATTAACAGTAAAATAACGATATATTTCATGATAGGACGATATTATTTATTAGTTTTGTAAATTGAATTATAATATTGCAAATATAATAAGTTTCCAGTTATGAACCCAATAGCACTGATTGATAAATATTATCCCGAAGATAACGAACTTAAAAAGATTCTTTTGAAACACAGCCGTTCGGTGGCGGACAAAGCACTTGAAATGGCTCGCAAGCATCCGGAACTTAATCTTGACATTCAGTTTATAGAAGAAGCTGCTATATTACATGATATAGGTATTTTCCTGACGGATGCCAGTGGTATATTCTGTTACGGAACATATCCGTATATATGTCACGGTTATCTTGGGGCCGATTTGGTGCGCAAGGAAGGATTCCCTCGTCATGCTTTGGTATGTGAACGTCATACCGGTGCCGGTCTTTCATTGAAGGCTATAGTTGAGCGTGACTTGCCTGTACCGCATAGGGATATGCTTCCGATAAGCCTTGAAGAACAGATAATATGTTTTGCCGATAAGTTTTTCTCAAAAACAAAACTAGATAATGAAAAGTCACTTGAAAAAGCACGCAAAAGTATAGAAAAACACGGTAATGAAGGACTTGTTAGGTTCGATAAGTGGTGTAAATTGTTTTTGTAATATTTATTTTGTCGTAAAAATACTTTAAAAACCAATTGCTTATAGTGTTATTTAAGCGATAATGCTTACTTTTGTATCGCTTATCGCGAAAAAGATATATAATGACATCGTTTAAAAGAACTACATACATATTTATAATATTGTTTCTGCTCGGTCTTGTTTCCACTTTCTATGCTGAAGCGCAGCGTGTTAGGGGAAAGCGTTCGGGTAGAGATATATCGTCTGAGATTAAAACTGATTCGTTGAGTGTTGATTCATTGGCTGTAGATTCTCTTTCTTCGGACTCATTGTCTTCTGATTCTGTAGGAAGCAAAGATGCGCTCGATGCACCAGTAATATATGAGGCTAGTGACTCTATCGTTTTTACTAAAGGAGGATTTGCACATCTTTACGGTTCTGGAAAGGTAAATTATCAGAAAATAGAACTTACTTCGGCCGTAATCACAATGAATATGGACAGCAACACTGTTTATGCCAGAGGTGTTAAGGATACAATGGGAGTTGAGTCTGGTCTGCCGGTGTTCAAAGATGGTGAGACTCCGTATGAATCGAAAATCATGCGTTATAACTTCAAGACTAAGAAGGGTTTTATCAATAGTATAGTTACACAGCAGGGAGAGGGATATGTTACCAGTCGTGACGCTAAAAAAGGTGCCGAAGATGAAATCTATATGCAGCACGGGCGATATACAACCTGTGATAATCATGAACATCCTCATTTTTATCTGCAGTTATCTATGGCTAAAGTACGTCCAAAGAAGAATGTAGTATTCGGACCGGCCCATCTTGTAGTAGAAGATGTTCCATTGCCTATAGCGGTACCTTTTGGCTTTTTCCCGTTCAATAGTAGTTATTCATCAGGTTTCATTATGCCTAGCTATGGTGATGAGCTTAACCGTGGTTTCTATCTTCGTGATGGAGGTTACTATTTTGCCATAAGCGATAAGATGGACTTGAAGGTTTTGGGTGAAATTTTTACGAAAGGTTCTTGGGGAGTTTCTGCCGCATCGAACTATAACAAAAGATATAAATACAGTGGTTCGTTCAATGCCAGCTATATAGTAACGAAGACTGGAGAAAAAAATATGCCAGACTATTCTGTGTCAAAGGATTTCCGTATTCAGTGGAGTCATAGACAGGATGCGAAGGCCAGTCCTAACAGCTCTTTCTCAGCTAGTGTAAACTTTGCAACAAGTAGTTATGACCGTTCCAGCTTGAGCAGTTTGTATAACCCGCAGCAATATGCACAGAATACAAAGGCGTCAAGTATCAGTTATTCACGTAGCTTTCCGGAGATTGGACTTAATATATCCGGTTCGTTTAATATTACTCAGAATACGCGTGACTCGTCCATAAATATGACTTTGCCGGACGTGAATATATCATTGAACCGTATTTATCCGTTTAAACGTAAGAAAGCGGTGGGCGATGAACGTTGGTATGAGAAGATTTCTTTCCAGTATACTGGAGCCATGACCAACAGTGTGAACACTAAGGATAATCTTTTGTTTAAGACACCGATTACACAATGGAAAAACGGATTTCAGCATAAGATACCTGTGTCGGCAACATTCAATCTTTTTAAGTATATTAATATTGTTCCTTCTTTCAATTACACAGAAAGATGGTATTTGAATAAGATAAAGAGGAGTTATGATCCAACTCTGAATACGTCAGACCATATACGTAGGGATACAATTAATGGATTCAATCGTGTGTATGACTATAATATGTCTTTGCAGATGAATACCAAGCTTTATGGTATGTACAAGCCTCTGTTTATGAAGAGCAAGGAAATACAGGTACGTCATGTGTTTACTCCTACGGTAAGTTATACCTATACACCGAATTTCGGAACAAAGAGATTCGGATATTATGATACATATACTTATACAGATGAACAGGGAGAGGTAAGAACTGTAGAATATTCATTGTATGAGGGTATGACTTATGGTGTTCCTGGTAAGACAATGTCGCAGAATATATCATTCTCCGTCGACAATAACATTGAAATGAAGATGAAATCCGACCGTGATACTACAGGCTACAGAAAGATAAGTCTTGTTGACCAGTTGGGTGCATCAATGTCGTACGATGTTGCAAACAAAAGATGGAGTGACTTGAGCATGAATGTTCGATTGAAACTTACTAAGAGCTATACTTTTAATATGAATGCTTCGTTTGCAACGTATGCTTATGAGTTCGATAAAAACGGTAATGTAGTAGTAGGCGATCGTACTGAATGGTCATACGGACGTTTTGGACGATTCCAGGGGTATAGTGGCTCGTTCTCTTATACATTGAATAACGATACATTCAAGAAACTGTTCGGAAAGAAGGAAGAGAAAGATGACAAAAAGGACGATGAGAATACTGAAAATGAAGAGAATACAGAAGAGAATACAGAGGAACAGGAACAGAATAATTCAAACATGAGAAAAACTGAAGCTGCTACTGTAAGTTCTGATGGTTACATGGCTTTCAAGTTTCCATGGAGTATAAGTTTGAGTTACAGCTACAGTATTCGTGAGGATAATTCAGATAAAAAGAAGATTAACATTAAAACAATGAGATATCCGTATAAACTCACTCACTCTCTGAATGTTTCGGGTAACTTCAAGATTGGTAGCCGTTGGAATATGAACTATTCTACTGGATATGATTTTACAACCAAGCAGTTGTCAATGACAACACTGAATATCACCCGTGACCTTCATTGCTTCAATATGAGTTGCGGACTTGTGTTCGGTCCTTATACTTCGTATAACTTTACCATACGTGCCAACTCCAGTATGCTTACCGATGCCCTTAAATGGGATCAGCGAAGCAATACCGGTAGTGCTGTTACGTGGTATTAATGTTTATTTTACCAGTCAATGGCTGTCTTGCCGTTTTTCACAAGGTAGTCATTGGCAAGGCTGAAGTGATGATTACCGAAGAAACCGCTGTGAGCAGATAATGGTGAGGGATGTACTGATGTAAGCACGAGATGCTTGTTTCTGTCAATGAAGGCTCCTTTTTTCTGGGCGTATGCTCCCCATAATATAAATACTAAATTATTTTTCTCTTCAGCCAGTTTTCTGATAACAGCATCTGTAAACTCTTCCCATCCTTTTCTTTGATGTGAACCGGCCTGATGCGCACGTACTGTTAGTGTGGCATTGAGTAGAAGTACTCCCTGCTCTGCCCATCTTGTGAGATTTCCGCTTTGTGGAATAGGTTTGCCTAAGTCGCTGTTTATTTCCTTGAATATATTGACTAGTGATGGAGGAGGCTGGATGCCATCGTTTACTGAGAAACATAATCCATGCGCCTGACCTGGACCGTGATAAGGGTCCTGTCCGATTATTACTACTTTTACTTTGTCAAACGGACAAAGATTGAATGCATTAAATATCAGTTTTCCAGGTGGGTAGACGGTTGTTTCGTGATATTCTTTTCTTACGAAGTCTGTCAGTCGTATGAAATAGTCTTTTGAGAATTCCGGCATTAATGCTTCCTTCCATGATTCTTCTATCTGTACGTTCATTGCTTTTTTGATGTTGTGTAATGTTTTTTATATTGGCAAAGGTAATATTTTATATACAAAAAAGCAACGGAGCTTCGAGTGTCACTTATTTGTGGCTTCGAAACTCCGTTAGAAAATTATGTTTATCTCGTTTAGTTGCTTATATAAGATTCATGCCATGTTCTTCACATTCCTTTCTCATACTTTCCGGCCATATACTAGCCTGTATCTCGCCGATATGTGCCTTTTTGAGATATAGCATACAGAGGCGTGACTGACCTATACCTCCACCGATACTTAATGGAAGAGAACCGTTCAGCAGTCTTTTGTGGAAATATAACTCTTTCCTGTCTTCTTTTCCTGAAAGCTCCAACTGACGTAGTAATGCTTCCTTGTCCACACGTATACCCATTGATGAAAGTTCGAATGCTCGTCCAAGTACTTCATTCCATACCATAAGGTCACCATTTAATCCCGGCAAACCTGTAGCAGGATCAATAGTGGAATAATCATCGTAGTCCGGAGCACGAAGGTCGTGTGGCTGTCCGTTGCTCAGATTGCATCCTATACCAATTATAAATACTGCACCGTACTTCTTAGTTATCAAGTCTTCACGTTCTTTTGGAGTCTTGTCTGGATACATTTGCAAGAGTTCCTCTGAATGAATGAAGTGTATATCATGGGCAAGGAATGATTTTATCTGTGGATACATTTCGCAAATCATATATTCAGTGCGTCGCATAGCTGAATATATTCTGGTAACTATGCTTTTCAGAAAATCGATATTTCTTTGTTCAGGGGTTATGGTTCTTTCCCAGTCCCATTGGTCTACATACAAAGAATGCAGGTTGCCTAGTTCTTCGTCTGCACGAATGGCATTCATATCTGTGTATATACCATATCCTGGACCTATATTATAATCGGCAAGCGTCATTCTTTTCCATTTGGCGAGTGAGTGTACAACTTCTGCTTGCTGATCACCCAAATCTTTGATAGGGAAAGAAACTGCACGTTCTACTCCGTTCAGGTCATCATTTATACCCATACCTTTAAGTACGAATAGTGGAGCAGTTACGCGGCGGAGTCTGAGCTCAGACGAAAGGTTCTGTTGAAAAAAGTCTTTTATTTGTTTAATGCCAAGCTCTGTCTGTTTCATGTCAAGCAAAGCCTTGTAGTTGGCAGGTTTTATTAAGTAACTCATGATTTATTGGTATTAGTTTTGTTGGCAAAGATAGGTATATTTTGTAAATGTGCAATTGATATTGATAAAAACTTATCAAAAAGTTTGCTTTTTAATCTGATTGGTTGGATAATTGTTATTTTCTCATGATGTTATTCCTGTTTATTGAAAGTTTTTTACCCGAAAGTTTATTTCCTATTTCCGATAAACTTATTATTTTTGTAACCGGTTTCTTAGAAAATGAATTAGATGCACCCATAGTTCAATGGATAGAATAATGGATTCCGGTTCCATCGATTGGGGTTCGACTCCCCATGGGTGTACATTTTAGTGCGTATTACGTTTATTATACTATATGAGTTTTACTAGTATGGTGAGTGTAATCCGCTTTTTTTATTAATATACATATGGAATATACTTTTGAAATTTGTGCCAATTCGGTGGAGAGTTGTATTGCGGCCCAGGAAGGTGGAGCGCATCGTGTGGAACTCTGTGCATCAATGCCTGAAGGAGGAACTACTCCTTCAATAGGCGAAGTTAAACTTGCCAGACGTGTATTGGATATAAAGCTGCATGTTATTATTCGTCCGCGTGGTGGAGATTTTGTTTATTCTCCATTGGAACTGGATATAATGGAAGAAGATATACGTGCCGTAAAAGAAGCCGGTGCAGATGGAGTCGTGTTCGGATGTCTGACACCAGAAGCAGAGCTTGATATGCCTGCAATGGAGCGTTTGGTCAAGGCAGCTGAAGGGATGAGCATTACATTTCATCGTGCATTTGATTATGTGCGTCGTCCGGCAGAAGTTATGGAAAGCCTTATTGAAATGGGAGTGTCAAGAATACTTACTTCCGGACAGCAACCTACTGCTGCCGAGGGAGCCGATTTACTGTCATCATTAGTGAAACAAGCTGACGGCAGGATAATCATCATGCCTGGCTGTGGAGTTAATGAGAAAAATATTCGTGCCTTGGCTACTAAGACAGGAGCGTCTGAATTTCATTTCTCTGCACGCGAAAATAAAGAAAGCCGGATGCTGTATCGCAACCCGGCTTTGTCTATGGGAGGAACGGTGACGGTAGATGAGTATCTTACTCCGGTAACTACCGCCGCCCGTGTACGAAACACAATCAGTGAGCTTACAGACCGTTGATAGTCTTGATGAGCTGTTCACCTGTACCTATGGTGTAACCGTCAATCTGGAAAACTACACGATTGAACGTATCACCTATAATGAATATCGGCAGGTGCCCACCGTTAGGAAGTTTCATGTTCTGTGAAATTTCGTTTCTTATAGCATTATTGGTATCTATACCATAAACTATATTTGAAGGAAGATTTGGAAAATCGGTTGGAGAGAATTTCCTGTAGGACTTTTCGTCTGGGAATAAAAGTATCATTTTGCGTCCCCATTTTTCAAATTCTTCCTTTTTGATTTCTATGTCTTTCAGCGCATGGTTTGTCGGTTCCTGTCCTGGACCAAGTATACCGACAACGAAGTATCCTCTTCCGGTGGTTGAAAGAATTGATGTTTCAGCTTTGGTAACAACATCTGTATATTTCAATTCCGAGTTGAAGTTTCCGATAACTCTTATTTCTTCAGCATTGTTACGCATGGTCAATTCTATTCTTGTTTCCTTGTCTTTTTCTACTGTGAAGAATGAAACATTACTCATTACGCTTCCATTTGCCATACGGCTACCTGTAGTCAGCATATAATATCCTTCTTCTATCTTAAGACCGTTTTTCAGCAATGAACTCCATGTCGCATTCTCTGGGTAGTTCAATAGCTTGAAACTGCCATCTTCGTATTTTGAGATTGTGAAGTTGGTATAGTATTTCGGGTCATTTAGTCTAGGAATAGGCTTGTATATAGCTTTCAGTGTACCTTCAGGAGTATTTGAGGTTGTTGAGATTTCGAAGTCTACCTGATTGGTGTTACCATTGTCAATGAAGTAGATATTTCCTGTCACAGCGTCTTTCCATGCCGGTATGTTGAGGCTTCTGGCTGCTGCTACAAAGAATATTTCGCGCGACTGAGAGTCAACAACTCTGCTTTTCCATGTTCCGATAGGTGAGGTAGGAGCGCCGCCTGTGTTCAAGTCGTTTCTGACGGTAATACTGTCAGAACACCATTTTACGAGTGTTTGAGGATTTGCCGTGAACTCAGCTTTCAGATTTTCAGGTATTTCCTTTTGCAGGTATGAACGGTATGGTGAGAGAAGTTCATATGCTACACGCGGACATAGTACGTATTCCGGATTGGCATCTTTAGGCGTATTGTACAAATGGTCTTCAAGAACGCTGCATGGTGTATCTCTCAGGTCTTTGTCGGTTATGCTCTTCAATAACTCAATTGCTCTTTCGCACATTTCGTTTTGTGAGGAGTTGCTCAGGAATCTCATGATTTCTGCATAATTTCCCCTTGACTTGACGATGAAGCCTTCTATATCTTCGTATTTCAGGTTGTTTTCTTCAGCAAACTTATTAATAACCTCCTTATTAGGGAATGTTGCCAAATATGCGTTTCTGATAGAGTCTTCCTGATGCATTCTGATATCATTTTCCTTGCGCTGTTCCTCTGTTACTGAAGGAATTTTTGCGTTTTCAGAAGGAGGTACTATAACCATATTCTCGGAGTAGGCTTCATTGATATTGTGTTCTAATACGATATCCACAGTTTTGTCTTTTCCGAACGAAACTTTTCTTAAACAGAATTTGTCGCCATGTGAAGCATAGACAAGCATATCGCCAAGACCGGCAGAGAGTGAAATCTGTCCTTGTGTATTGCTTTTCTGTTTATATACAGTGAAGAACTCTCCATAGTTGTATATCTTGAACTCTACATTTGCTCCTTCTACAGTATTTCCTTTATCGTCTTTTACGGTAACTGTTACTGATGCTTTGTCCGCATAATTTTCAATGATGTTTATTTCGGTATAGTTAGCTGTCTGAAGCATTTTCTCTTCTTTTCCGTTATATGAACCGAAAACTTTAGTATGCATCAGCATTCCTCTGCTGGCAGGCGAGTTGAACCAACCCAGATTAAGAACAGGTTCAGGTTCGCAAGCCCCTAGGAAAAACCATTCGCCGTCCACCCATGCTTCTACCCATGCATGATTGTCGTCGGTGTGTGCCCATCGCGGGGTATATACCTGACGTGCGGGAATACCTATAGCCCGAAGTGCTGCAACAAGGAGAGTTGATTCCTCACCACATCTTCCGTAAGCGGTCTTTATTGTTGCAAGTGGTGAACTTGTACGGATGTCGGATGGAGTATAAATGGCTTTCTCATGACACCAGTGGTTTGCTTCAAGCACAGCGTCGTACATTGACAAATGCTTGACTCTTGGCCACAATTCGTTTTGTATATATTCTCTGGAATTATCCAGGTTTTCGTTATTTACTCTTATTGGCAGAACAAAGTGTCTGAAAATGTCTTCAGGAATATTCTTTCCCCATGATGAGGCCTCCCTTATCTTGAATGAAAGACGTATGTTGTCAAGAAAGTATTCTCCAGAATGGTCTGCAATATCACTTAGTGTCATATATGCATAAAGGAACTGTAGTGCTTCTTTTTCTTCTGTGGAAATCTTTTCATTGAAAATATCGAACAGTTCCCCGTTTTTCAGTATTGTCTTTTTTTCTGTGAAATCATTTTCTACCTTTGAAAGGTATTCTGAATCGTTTATGAAATGTTTCTCATTGTTGCAGCCTGTTGACAGCAGACATAGTGAGGTCAAGCTTATAGAAAAAAATAGATGTCTGAACATAATTGTATATTTAAATAAAAAATCCTGCAAAACATTAAGCCTTGCAGGATTTATTGTGTATTAGAAATAATCTTTATAGAGGCTTATACTCAACGAATGCTTCCATTGCTTCGTAGCATGCCAGTCCCAATCCGTCGTAGAGTAATGCTGTTCCGCGGTTACGGTCTTCACTTCTTTGCCAGAACAGACGTTCGTCATTTCCTAGGAATGGAGCGCTTTCCATCTGTGACTGGTGCTTGAGGATAGAGTTACGTTTTGCACGCAACTCCTCTGGACTCAGAGGTACAGCCATTTCGATATTCTCGATTTCCCATTCGGCCCAAGCACCACGGTACATCCAAATTCTACATTCGTTCAGCCATTCAGCACCTGCATTCTTTTCTTCGTCTATAGCAGCAAATACGGCATCAGTACATACTCTGTGAGTTCCGTGTGGGTCAGCCAAGTCGCCAGCTACATAAATCTGATGAGGTTTTACCTCTCTCAGAAGGTTAAGTACAATTTCAATGTCAGGCAGACTGATAGGATTCTTTTCTATCTTACCGGTTTCGTAGAAAGGAAGGTCAAGGAAATGACATCTTGACAAAGGTATGTTGTTGTATGTACATGCTGTGCGTGCTTCACCTCTGCGGATGAGTCCTTTGATGGTAAGAATGTCTTTTGAGTCCATATCGCCCTCTTTCTTTTCGGCAAAGAACTTTTTGATTTCAGCATATTTGTCACTGATGGTCTGGTTCTGATTGTCGTCAAATAACTGGTTGAAACCGTTTATGAAGTGCATGAATCTTACAACTTCTTCATCGCCAACAGCTATATTACCTGAAGTCTGATATGCTACATGTACTTCATGTCCCTGTTGAACAAGTCTTCTCAGTGTTCCACCCATTGATATTACATCGTCATCAGGATGTGGCGAGAATACGATAACTCTTTTAGGGAATGGTTTTGCTCTTTCAGGGCGGTAAGTATCATCGGCGTTAGGTTTTCCTCCAGGCCATCCTGTGATCGTGTGCTGAAGATCGTTGAAAACCTTGATGTTTACGTTGTATGCAGAACCGTAAAGAGCAAGAAGCTCGCTCAAACCATTATCGTTATAATCTTTATTGGTCAGTTTCAGTATAGGCTTGTTCAATGTCTGGCACAACCATACGATAGCACTTCTGATAAGCTTGTTATTCCATTCGCAGTTAGTAACTAACCATGGACGTTGTATTCTTGTCAGATAAGCGGCCGCTGCAAGGTCTGTACACACTACGGCGTTTGTGTGCATCTGAAGATAAGATGCCGGCAGAGTATCAGTTATTTTCTCTTCTACAGTTTTGCGTATGATTTCAGCTTTGTCCTCGCCCCAGGCAAGAAGGAAAACTTTTCTTGCTTCAAGAATAGTTTTGATTCCCATTGTAATAGAGCAAGGAGGAAGGTTGTCTATACCAAGATTGTGTGCGGCTTCTGACCGTGAGGTACTGTCTAGCAATATAAGGCGTGTTGTGGAACTGGCTTGTGAACCTGGTTCGTTCATACCTATTATACCTTTTCTTCCTATTCCGAGGATAGCTATATCGATTCCTCCGAAAGTCTGTATTCTTTGTTCATACAATCTGCAATGGTCGATTATTGCATCCTGTGGAATGCTGCCTTCCATTGTAAAAATATTCTGTCTGTCAATGTCAACCTGTGAAATGAATTGTTTCATCAGATGGCTAAAAGTACTTCCGGCACCCTCGTTTACCGGATAAAATTCATACAGATTGAAAATAATGACATTTCTGAAACTTACTCCTTCGTCTTTATGACGACGTATCAGTTCTGTGAACAATGGGCGTAGTGATGAACCTGTACCTAATGCAATGGTGCAGAATTTACCTTCACGTTGTCTGTCCTGTATTTTTGCAATTATTTCATTTGCAATGTTTTGTGTTCCTTCATCCATAGATTCGAATATGTTGGTAGTGATTTTTTCGAATCTGGTAATAACCGAACGTTCAACCGCATTTTCAGGCTTATAATAACGTGTTGAGACATTGTTCAGTGAGATTTGCGATGTAAGATTTGTACGCATAAACTCTCGTTTGTTTTTAGTTATTAAAGATTATTTTTTTCTATGTCCTTAAAGTATTTGTAAGTACCTACTTTAAGTTCGTCTGTAGCAGCTTCGTCACAAACGATGATACCGTGTTGATGCATTTGAAGAGCACTGATAGTCCACATTTGGGTTATTCCACCCTCTACAGCATGCTGTAGCGCACGTGCTTTGTTATGTCCGTTGCAGATTATCAATACTTCTTTTGCAGAAAGAACTGTACCGACGCCAACTGTTAGAGCTGTCTTAGGAACTTTGTTTACGTCATTGTCAAAAAAACGTGAGTTTGCGATAATAGTATCAGTAGTAAGAGTCTTTATGCGTGTGCGTGATGAAAGTGAAGAACCAGGCTCGTTGAATGCAATGTGTCCATCAGGACCTATTCCTCCGAGGAACAAGTCTATACCGCCAAATTTCTCGATTTCTTTTTCATAGTTTATGCATTCAGCTTCCAGATCGGCTGCATTCCCGTTCAATATATGTATATTTTCTTTGCAGATGTCAATATGGTTAAAGAAGTTGTTATACATGAAAGAATGGTAACTTTCAGGGTGTGATTCCGGAAGGCCTACGTATTCATCCATATTGAATGTAACTACATTCTTGAATGATACTTTACCCTGTTTGTTCAGCTCAATCAAGGCTTTGTACATACCGAGTGGTGACGAACCTGTAGGGAGTCCCAAAACGAATGGTTTATCTTTTGTAGGATTTGCAGCATTGATTTTGTTTGCAACGTAATTTGCAGCCCAGTTAGAGATTGACTGATAATCTGGTTCAATAATTACTCTCATGATTTTTTGATTTTATTAGTTTATAATTTTAGTTAACTGTATTCCTATAAGAAAAATATTATTATAACTATGCAAAGATACCTATCATAAATTAGAAAGACAAATAAAAAAAAAGATTTTTTATTAGTGGGATATTAAAAAAAACTATTATTTTTGCGATATATACTATAAAAACTATAAATATGGGACAGAGGCTATTGGATGAAATTAAGAAAGACACAAAAAGTGCAATGATGAAACGTCGTATAATTACACATTTTATATATAATGGTGATGCTACGATTACTGACCTATCTAAAGATATGGATTTAAGTATTCCAACCATTACAAAGCTGGTAGATGAAATGTGCGAGGAAGGATATGTAGATGATAATGGAAAATTGGAGACTAACGGAGGAAGACATCCTAATTTGTATGGACTGAATCCTGATGCCTGTTATTTTCTTGGAGTAGAGGTGGAAAAAAAATATCTAAGTTTTTGTGTGGTGAATTTTAAAGGTGAAATTGTAGATTATAAGACACGCATACCTTTTAAACGTGAAAATACAGTTGAGTGTTTAGATAAGATGTGTGACGAAATAATGTCATACATAGGCTCATTGCCGTATAAGAAAGAAAAATATCTTAATGTATGTGTTGCTTTGCATGGACGTGTCAATCCGTCTACGGGATGTAGTTATGGCACTTTTAATTTTGCACAGACACCCATCAGTGAGATGATTACAGATAGAATAGGAATGAATGCATGTGTGGATAATGACAGTAGGACAACAGCATATGGTGAGTACATGATGCATTCGGTGAAATGCCCTAAGAATGTTATCTTTATCAATCTAAGTTGGGGATTAGGTATGGGTATAATCATTGATGGTAAGCTGTATAATGGAATGTCGGGGTTTGCCGGTGAGTTCGGACACAATTTTGGTTATGACAACCAGCAGATATGTCATTGTGGCAAAAAAGGATGTATTGAAACGGAAGTGTCTTGCTCTGCATTATACAGAAAATTCATTGAAAGACTCAAAAATGGAGAAAGTTCTGTTATTCTGAAGGAAAAATCTATAGAGAATATTGAACTTGACGATATATTCGATGCAGTGGACAGAGAAGATGTTTTGGCGATAGAACTTGTTGAGGAAATCGGTCAGAAACTGGGAAGACACATAGGCGGTTTGATTAATATATTTAATCCTGAGCAGGTTATTATAGGTGGAGAATTGTCTAGAGTGGGTGACTATCTTTTGCATCCAGTCATTTCTGCTATCAGGAAACATACTTTGAATATGATGTATCGTGATTCTGATATTGTATTGTCAGAATTAAAGGATAAAGCTAACGCAGTTGGTGCTGCATTATTGTCAAGAAGTAATCTTTTTGTTATTTGATTTGTTATCTTTGACTTTGTACGAAGGGCTGTCTCAAAAAATATTTTGTGACAGCTCTTTTGTTGTTATGAAATATTATAAAAAAAAACCATCTCAAATTTGAAATCTGAGATGGTCCGTTGAATAATTTCTTTAGAAAAGTAGAAGAATTATGCTTCAGCAGGAGCTTCTGTAGCTTCAGCAGCTGGTTCTTCTGTAGCAGCTTCAGCTTCAGCCTTTGCAGCAGCTTCAGCAGCTTTCTTTTCAGCTACTTTCTTAGCGATTTCTTCGTTTATTTTCTTTTCAGCTTCAAGACGTGCTTTAGCTTCTGCCTTCTTAGCTTCTTCCTGTTTTGCTTTCAAAGCAGCAAGACCGTTCTGCTTGTTTTCTTTCCAAGCGTTGAACTTAGCTTCAGCCTGAGCTTCGTCGAATGCACCTTTAGCAACACCACCAAGCAAGTGTTTCTTCATGTAAACACCTTCTTTAGAAAGAATGTTGCGAACTGTGTCTGTAGGCTGTGCACCTACCAATACCCAGTGCAATGCACGTTCAAAATTCAAATCTACTGTGGCAGGATTGGTATTAGGGTTGTAAGTACCAATTTTCTCAGTAAATCTACCATCACGTGGTGCTCTTGCGTCTGCAATAACAATTGAATAGAACGCATAACCTTTGCGTCCGTTTCTCTGCAATCTGATTTTAGTTGCCATTTTTTAAACGTTAAATTTTTTAATGTTAATGATTTGAATTATGCTATTATCTCGTAATAGCGGCTGCAAAGATACTGCTTTTCTTTTGTTTTACAAATAGTTGGGCAAATTTTCTGTATATTTATTTGTTTATTTCTCTCAACCATTTCTCCAGTTCGCCTGTCCATTGTCTCTTGTAGATGAAGTTGTCGCGGAATCCCCATCCGTGTCCACCAATAGGATAGGTATGCAGTGAGGCAGGAACTCCGTTCTTTACAAGCGACATGTAGTAGTTTATGCTGTTTTCTACAGGTACAGTCTTGTCATCGCTGCTGTGCATGATAAATGCAGGAGGTGTCTGTGGCGTAACCTGCTTTTCATTGCAGTATTTGTCTACAAGCTTTTCGTCAGGATTGTTTCCTAACAGGTTGTTTCTTGACCCCATGTGAGTATATCTCTTGTCCATTGTGATGACTGGGTAGAACAGTATCTGGAAGTCAGGTCTTGTCGATTCGTCAAAATGAGTGGCTGCGGTGCTGGCAAGATGTCCCCCTGCGGAAGAACCCATTATACCGAGTTTTGAGAAATTCCATTCCTGTGCCTTTTCGCGCATTATTCTGATAGCCTGGTGGGCATCGCTCAGAGGTACTTCGTTGTTGCCGTTAGGCATACGGTAGATAAGTACTGAATAAGTTATGCCTAAGCTGTTGAACCATGCGGCCATATCGTGGCCTTCGTGGGCTGTGGCAAGGTGATAGTATCCTCCGCCCGGACATGCTACGATAGCCATTCCGTTAGGATTTTCGGCCGGATATACGTATAGAGTTGGTTCTGCTACATATATAGGGCCATTTTCCTTCTGTTCCTTTATACCATTATCGTTTGGAGCGCCGTCAGGCCATAGCTTGATTTCGATAGGCTTCTGTGCGCATAATATTGATGACAGCATAATAAAACTCATTATAAATAGATTTTTTATCATAACCGTTTATTTTTTAATTGACATGCTGGCTTTTACCAGATATATAATAAGGAGTGCGTATGCAACGAGTGCAACAACCTGGCTCATAGGATTAGCCAACCAAGACTCGTTGATAAGGTTGATGTCGCAATATCTCATCACTGCGCTTACTACACCCATCAGCGCACCTCCGGCAATGAAACCGGATGCGAGCAATGTTCCTTTCTCGCCACGTTCCTGATTTACAGATTCGTCTTTGCTTCTTGTAGTCACGTACCAGTTTATAGCACCACCTACCAGAAGAGGAAGGTTAAGTTCCAAAGGAATGAACATACCAAGAGCGAATGCCAGTGCAGGAACCTTGAAGTATGTAAGTACGATTGCCAATACGGCACCTGCTCCGTAAAGAGCCCATGGAGCACCTACACCGTTCATCAGAGGGTCGATAACAGCAGCCATGGCGTTAGCCTGAGGTGCGGCGAGCTGTCCGCTTGTAAATCCGTATGAGTCATTCAGTACCATGATAACTCCGCCTACAGTGGCAGCCGAAACCAGTGTTCCGAGGAATTTCCATGTCTCCTGTTTCTTAGGAGTGCTTCCCAGCCAGTAGCCTATCTTGAGGTCAGTGATAAAACCGCCGGCCATTGACAGTGCTGTACATACCACACCACCCATAACCAGTGCGGCAACCATACCTGTAGCCCCGTTCAGTCCTACAGCCACCATGATTACTGATGCAAGTATAAGAGTCATAAGCGTCATACCCGAAACAGGGTTTGTACCTACTATGGCAATAGCATTAGCTGCCACAGTAGTGAAGAGGAATGCTATACCTGCCACAAGCAGAAGTGCCACTACAGTGTGAAGCACGTTGCCCTGCATGACGTCGAAGTAGAAGAAAAGCAGGATGAGCAGCAATGTGAAGATAGAACCGAAAGCGATAATCTTCATAGGAATGTCGCGCTGGGTACGTTCTACGTTACCTTCAGCTTTATTGCCACCCATTTCCTTGGCTGCAAGACTTACGGCTCCCTTGATAATACCCCATGAACGGACAATACCGATGATACCGGCCATTGCTATACCGCCGATACCTATACTCTTGGCATATTCGCTGAATATCATTTCCGGCGACATGTCCTTAACGGCTGTAGCTATGTTCGGATTCCATGTGTTTAGAACCTGGTCGCCGAAAACAAGCGCGAATCCAGGTACTATAACGAACCAAACCACCAGCGAACCGGCACATATTATGGCTGCATATTTCAGACCTACGATATATCCCAATCCAAGTACTGCAGCTCCTGTATTGATTTTAAAAACAAGTTTGAATTTCTCTGCCACCATTTCGCCGGCACTGCAGATGCGGCTTGTGAAGTTTTCGTTCCACCATCCGAAGGTACCTACTATGAAATCGTACAGACCTCCTATAAGTCCTGCCATGAGAAGAGGTTTGGCCTGGTCGCCGCCTTTCTCGCCCGACACCAAGACCTGTGTGCTGGCTGTAGCTTCTGGGAAAGGATATTCGCCATGCTTGTCCTTTACGAAATATTTACGGAATGGAATAAGGAAGAGGATACCCAATACACCTCCAAGGAGGGAGCTAATGAACATTTGCATGAAGTTCACTGTCATTTCAGGATATTTTTCCTGAAGGATATAGAGAGCGGGCAGAGTGAATATTGCACCTGCTACGATTACTCCGGAGCATGCTCCGATGGACTGTATCATTACGTTTTCGCCCAGCGCGTTCTTACGCTTTGTGGCGCTTGACACACCAACCGCTATTATGGCAATAGGTATTGCGGCTTCGAATACCTGACCTACTTTAAGTCCAAGATAGGCGGCTGCAGCCGAGAAAATAACAGCCATCACTATACCCCATGTCACCGACCACAGGTTTACTTCAGGATAATTCTTCGAAGGCGACATGAGAGGCTCATATTTCTCGCCCGGTTTCAGCGGACGGAACGCGTTTTCAGGCAGCCCCGTCGGCTTTTCTTGTTCTGTTTTCATGTTCGATTATGTTATTATATTGTTAATGATTTCATTTTCGTGTCCAAAAGTAATAAAAAAACTCATAACCTTTGCGTCCTGTATTCGTTTGGTGTGCAACCCACTTCTTTTTTGAACATACGGCTCAGGTGCTGCGGATACTGGAACCCCAGTTCGTAGGCTATTTCCGTCATTGTCATCTGTGTGGAGAGCAGTTTTTCTTTTGCCTTATCTACTACCTTGCCGTGTATGTATTCCGATGCCGTCTTTCCGGTCTGACGGCTTATCATGTCGCCGAAATAGTTGGGCGACAGGAACACCTTTTCGGCAAAGTATCTCACCGTAGGCAATCCGTTTTCGGCAGGAGCCTTGCTGTCGAAATAATCGTCCAGCAGACGTTCGAACTGCACTATCACGTTTTTGTTCGATACCTCTCTTGTCTGGAACTGCCTGTCGTAGAAACGCAGGCAGTAGTCAAGCATCAGTCCGATGTTTGCAGTAATAATCCTCCGGCTGTGTTTGTCCTGGCGTATTCTGAGTTCCCTTTCTATATTGCCGAAACATTCCATGATTATCCTTTTTTCCTCTTCAGAGAGGTGAAGGGCTTCTTTCGAGTCGTAAGCGAAGAACGAATATTTTTTTATGTCCTTGCCCAGTGCGGTGCCGTGTATGAAGTCGGGATGAAACAGTATTCCGTAGCCTTGCGGCCTGGTGTCGGGGCTCATGTGTGATGTCACTACCTGTCCCGGCGCGAAACAAACAATCGTTCCTTCGTCGTAGTCGTATTCCTGCATTCCGTATGTCAGGTCGCCACATTTCGTCTTTTTAAGGTAAACGGCATACACGCCATAATTTATTGTGAGAGTTTCAGGCCAATGTGCAGACTTGGACAGGTCGATGACGCTCACCATAGGGTGCATCGCTTCGAGTCCGAAAATATCATTGAATTTATTGACCTCCTCCAGTTTGATAACTTCCTGTTTCATTTATGCGAATTATTGTGTTTCGTAGCAAATTTAATACATATTATCCGTATAAGCAACATTCTGTAATATTGGTACAAAGAGCCGTAATCCATATACATGGTTGTCGGAGTGTATAATGTACTTTTGTATCATGAATCAATATATATTATAACAGATATGCTTTTAAACGAATTTTTATCATGGGTAAAAACCGGCAAGGCGCTGGGCACGGACGAGATACACGCTCTTATGGGCGAGATGAGTGAAGAGGCGCGCCGTGTGACATTCCGTCTGAACTCGTCTTATCACAGTCCGGAGGAGGTGAGAGAATTGCTTTCCGAACTGTTCGGATATAAAGTGCCTGAATCGCTGCGTGTTTTTCCTCCTTTCTATTCTGATTTTGGGAAGAATATTCATGTGGGAGAAAATGTTTTCATAAATGCCTGCTGTCATTTTCAGGACCATGGGGGTGTGACTATCGGTGACGGCTGCCAGATAGGTCATAATGTGGTGTTCGCTACTCTCAATCACGGATTGCAGCCTGAAGAACGTGGCATTACCTATCCAGCTCCGATAGTTCTCGGCAAGAATGTGTGGGTAGGCTCAAATTCTACTATTCTTCAGGGAGTGACGATAGGCGACAATGCAGTGATAGCTGCCGGTGCTGTGGTGACCAGAGATGTTGAGGTCGGAACTATTGTTGGCGGTGTTCCTGCCCGTTTTATAAAGAGGATATAATGTTTTTCCTGAATCTGCGTCCGCGGATTATCAGGGATACTTCAGGGCTGACGCATTACTTAATAAACTGATAATCAACCTAAGTTTGATAAACTCAATGATAAAATCTATTTATAAATACTTTTTTCTTTACTTTTGTCCAATATTTTCAAGTTAAAAACATCCAATG
>NZ_JADYTF010000061.1 GCF_021530995.1 Bacteroides caecigallinarum | reverse complement strand
ATTGAAGGGAATCAAGCTATTACGTTATGGAACAAGTGTCTCATGTTTATAAGAGATAACGTTAACGCAACAGCTTTTAAAACATGGTTTGAGCCTATTGTTCCACTTAAATATGAGAACAAGGCATTAACTATAGGGGTACCAAGTCCTTTCTTCTATGAATATTTGGAAGAAAAGTACGTTGGGTTACTTCGTGCCGCCATTTATAAAGAAATAGGTGAAGGTACGGAGTTGATGTATTCTATACTTACAGATAAAACAAATCAAATAACCGTCAATATAGAGGGAACAAAGCGTTCGCAAGCCGTACAACAAACTAGTGTACAAAATGCGAACAAAACTCCAAACCCTTTACAAGCACAAGTTGTACAAGATTTAGATCCACATCTAAATCCTAATTACAATTTTGACAACTTTATTAAAGGTACGAGCAATGAATTCTCAAGAACAGTAGCTGAGACCGTTGCCCAAAACCCTGCCAGAACATTCAATCCATTATTTATTTACGGTCCTTCAGGAGTTGGCAAGACTCATCTTGTCAATGCAATTGGTACACGCATAAAAGAACTATATCCTGAAAAGAGAGTTTTATATGTATCTGCACATTTGTTCCAGGTGCAATACACTGACTCAGTAAGAACAAACCATTTCAACGATTTTATTACTTTCTACCAAACTATTGACGTTCTTATCATTGATGATATTCAAGAGTTTGCAGGTGTTACTAAAACTCAAAATACCTTCTTCCATATATTCAATCACCTACATCAGAATGGAAAGCAGCTTATTCTAACTTCCGACCGCGCACCTGTAATGCTGCAAGGAATGGAAGACCGCTTGCTTACACGTTTTAAATGGGGACTTGTAGCAGAGTTAGAAAAGCCTGATACAGAATTACGTAAAAACATTTTGCGTAATAAGATAAGAAAAGACGGATTGACTATATCAGAATCAGTAATAAGCTATATCGCAGAAAATGTGAACGAGAGCGTCCGTGAACTTGAAGGTATAGTAAACTCACTATTGGCACAGTCTATCCTGTTCAAACGCGATATAGATATTGACTTAACACAAAGAATAGTGAGAAAGGCTGTCAAATGCGCTGAGGTTAAGCCTGTCACTGTTGAGGATATTATTGAGAAGGTTTGTGAGTACTATAAAGTTGACACTTCAACAATTCATACTAAAACAAGAAAAAGAGAAGTTGTTCAAGTCAGACAGGTTGCAATGTATCTTGCCAAAAAACATACTGAGACATCATCATCCAAAATTGGCCAGATGATAGGCAAGAAAGACCATGCTACTGTACTGCATGCCTGCAAGATAGTAAAAGACCAGGTTGATGTAGACAAAGCATTTAAAGCTGAAATTGATGAAATTGAAGCTACATTAAGAGTAAGATAAAAAATAAGCCACATATTAAATGTGGCTTATTTTTTTTATTCTTTAAAGAACCCCTGACGTTGTAAAACCTTTACTAATCCAGAAGACATCAGTTCATTATCAGATTTTCTATATCTTATATCCGTAAATATCTGCGCCAATGTTTCTTTATTATTAATTGATATAAAATTCATATTTTCAGGAAGAGATTCCTTATATGAATATATGCTATCTATATCTTCAGGTGAATATTGGTGATAAACCTCCTCATGAACAATCCCTTTCAAAGGCAATCTATCCGGTTGTGCAGGAGCCTCATCAGGATATCCCACTGTTATTGTCGCTACAGGAAAAACCAATTCCGGCAGTTTGAGCAAATCTATAATAGGTTCAGGATTATAAATTGTTGTACCCAAATAGCAGGTTCCCAAACCGGCATCTTCAGCCAATGTACAGAAATTTTGAGTAAATAATAATGCGTCTGAAAGAGCATTTACAAACGACAGAAAATTATCATATCCCGGTTCCGCCTTTCTTTGCTTACACCACAGACTGAAGCGATTGAAATCAGCGCAAAATGTCAATACTACCGGAGCATTAGTTACCATAGGCTGATTAAAATGCATTGGAGCCAATTTGGATTTCATTTCGTTACTACGGGTTACCACAACACTATACAACTGCATATTCCCCATAGTAGCTGCCCTGGAAGCCTCTTCAATAAGCCCGTTTAACAAATCCGCAGGAATATCCTGAGATTTATATTTACGTATTGTTCTTCTATTTTTTATTGAATCCATAATTTAAAATCATTTTCTACAAAGATAATATAAAAAAAAGACATTATCAATTTTATTATACTATTATTAGATATCAGTTTGTCTTGTTTATCAAAAAAGAAAACTTTATGGTTTTACAAATTTCACAAATAACTGATAATCAGAAGCAAAAACACACAAAGTGGAAAACTTTATTTTTCTGTTGATAACTTTATGTATTTTTTCTTTGCATATAAAAAAAACATTAATAGCTTTGTAGCATTCAATCATATATCGAAAAATCTACATAAAAAAACAATTCAACTGAAGTTAAAAAACTATATTCTTATAATATTGTGGAAAAAAAAACTTACAGCTACAATGAAGCCTACGAAGCTTCATTAGAGTATTTCAACGGAGACGAACTTGCCGCACGCGTTTGGGTAAATAAGTATGCGGTAAAAGACTCATTCGGGAACATTTATGAAAAATCTCCCAATGACATGCATTGGCGTTTGGCCAATGAAGTAGCCAGAATTGAAGCAAACTATCCTAACAGCATGACTTCACAGGAATTGTTTGATTTGTTCGATCACTTCAAATACATTGTTCCTCAAGGAAGCCCTATGACAGGTATCGGAAACGAATATCAGGTTGCTTCTCTATCCAACTGTTTCGTAATCGGACTTGACGGAAAAGCCGATTCATACGGAGCTATTATCCGTATTGACGAAGAACAGGTGCAGCTTATGAAACGCAGAGGCGGTGTAGGTCACGACCTTTCACATATACGTCCCAAAGGCTCGCCTGTAAAGAACTCTGCACTTACATCTACAGGTCTTGTTCCATTTATGGAACGTTATTCCAATTCAACCAGAGAGGTTGCACAGGACGGACGTAGAGGTGCGCTTATGCTGAGCGTATCCATCAAACACCCTGATTCAGAATCTTTCATCGACGCAAAGATGACAGAAGGCAAGGTTACAGGAGCAAACGTTTCTGTAAAACTTGATGATGAATTCATGCAGGCTGCTGTTGACAACAAACCATATACACAGAAATTCCCTATTGATTCAGACAAGCCACAGTTCTCAAAAGAAATCAACGCCAACGAACTATGGAAAAAAATTGTGCACAATGCATGGAAATCGGCTGAACCGGGAGTTTTATTCTGGGATACTATTTTGAGAGAATCTGTTCCTGACTGCTATGCCGACCTCGGTTTCAGAACAGTATCTACAAACCCTTGCGGAGAAATTCCATTGTGTCCGTACGATTCATGCCGTCTATTAGCAATCAATCTTTACTCATACGTTGTAAATCCATTTACAAAGGATGCATATTTCGATTTTGACCTGTTCAAGACACACGTAAGATACGCTCAGAGAATAATGGACGACATCATCGACCTTGAACTGGAAAAGATTGGTCTTATCCTTGAAAAGATTGACTCAGACCCTGAAAATGATGAGGTTAAAAATACAGAACGTCATCTTTGGGAAAAGATATACAGAAAGTCAGGACTTGGAAGACGTACAGGAGTGGGTATTACAGCCGAAGGTGACATGCTTGCCGCTATGGGACTGAGATACGGCACAGAAGAAGCTACCGAATTCTCAGAAAAAGTACATAAGACCATTGCTATCGAAGCATACCGTTCGTCAGTTATTATGGCTAAAGAACGTGGTGCATTCGAAATCTATGACAGCGAAAGAGAAAAAGATAATCCTTTCGTAAACCGTATAAAGGAAGCAGATCCTGCGCTGTACGAAGATATGGTGAAATACGGACGTAGAAACATCGCCTGCCTTACTATTGCTCCTACTGGTACTACAAGTCTTATGACACAGACCACTTCCGGCATCGAACCGGTATTCATGCCTGTATATAAAAGACGTCGCAAGGTAAATCCTAACGATGAAAACGTAAGAATTGATTTCGTCGATGAAACAGGAGATGCTTTCGAAGAATATATCGTATTCCACCACAAGTTCCTCACTTGGATGAAAGTGAACGGTATTGATACCACTAAGAATTATTCACAGGAAGAAATAGACGAACTTGTAGCGAAATCACCATACTACAAAGCTACATCAAACGATGTTGACTGGCTGATGAAAGTCAAGATGCAGGGACGCATACAGAAATGGGTTGACCATTCAATCAGTGTTACTATAAACTTACCTAACAATGTTGACGAAGAGCTAGTAAACAATCTTTACGTAGAAGCATGGCGTTCAGGCTGCAAGGGATGTACAGTCTATCGCGACGGTTCGCGTGCGGGAGTCCTCATCTCAACACAAAAGACTGATAAGGAAGAAAAACGCAAAGAGAAAGAAGAAGAATGCAGATGCAAACGTCCTGAAGTTGTAGAAGTAAGACCAAAGGTACTCGAAGCAGACGTTGTACGCTTCCAGAACAACAAAGAGAAATGGGTGGCATTCGTAGGATTGCTTGACGGACATCCATACGAAATCTTTACCGGTCTTCAAGATGATGAGGAAGGTATAGTACTTCCTAAGTCTGTAACTTGCGGTAAAATCATCAAGAATATTGATGAGAACGGAAACAAGCGCTACGACTTCCAGTTCGAAAACAAACGCGGCTACAAGATGACCGTAGAAGGACTTTCCGAACGTTTCAACAAGGAATACTGGAACTATGCGAAACTTATTTCCGGAGTCTTACGCTGGAGAATGCCAATCGATCAGGTTATCAAACTGGTAGGTTCACTTCAGCTTGACAGCGAGAACATCAACACATGGAAGGTCGGTGTTGAACGCGCTCTGAAGAAATATGTACAGGACGGAACAGAAGCAAAAGGAATGAAATGTCCTAACTGTGGAAACGAAACATTGGTTTATCAGGAAGGATGTCTGATATGTACCACTTGCGGTTCCTCAAGATGCGGATAATATACTTAAAAACATAAATGACAAACTTAGGCGAAGAATAACCGCACAACAACGGAATTCTTCGCCTTTACTTTTTTAAACCAATCTGTTTTTATTTTTTCGGATATGAAAGCCCAATCAATGAACATCGTCCTCAACGAGATGAAATTCTACTCTTTTCATGGAGTACTTCCGCAGGAGAATACCGTAGGAGCAGTATACAGAGTAAGCCTGAACCTTGAAACAGACTTCAGCGAGGCAGCAGCCACCGACAATCTTGAAGGTACAATCAACTATGCCGAAGTACACGAGGCTGTAAAGGAAGAGATGAGTATACCGGTTAAACTCCTTGAACACCTCGCCTACAGGATATCAAAACGTCTGTTTGCTGACTTCCCGACCATCAAAAGTATAGAGATAACAATATTCAAGGAAAACCCGCCAATGGGAGCCGACTGCAAGGATGTGGGAATCAAAGTGAAATATTTTCGATAAAAAATCGGCAAAATGTTTGGATTATAAAAAATAATACATACATTTGCCGCAGAAACAACAAATAACATAACATTTTATGAGAACTTCATTGGTAAATACATTCTTCTGGTGGCACCACTTACAACTCCAAAAGTCGTAAGGGCATCAGTCGCGTGTATATATACCAAACAAATGATATAGGGAATATAAAAGCAGAACGGGCTGCCGTACTTTACGGCAGCCCGTTCTGCTTTTTTGCATTTTCAGAAACAATTAAAACATTATCGATATGAAATCTTACCAAGTAAACGAAAAAGGTTATTACGGAGAATTCGGCGGAGCATACATCCCCGAAATACTCCACAGATGTGTAAGCGAACTTCAGGAAGCATACTCAAGAGTTCTTGAGGACGAAGGATTCAAGAAAGAATACGCACAGTTGCTGAAAGACTATGTGGGACGCCCTTCCCCACTCTATCTTGCAAAGCGACTTTCAGAGAAATACGGCTGCAAGATCTATCTGAAAAGAGAGGACCTGAACCACACGGGGGCCCACAAAATCAACAATGCCATAGGTCAGGTACTACTTGCCAAACGTATGGGAAAAACCAGAATCATTGCTGAAACAGGAGCCGGCCAGCATGGTGTGGCTACAGCAACGGTCTGCGCACTTATGGGAATGGAATGTATAGTGTATATGGGAAAAACCGATGTGGAACGCCAGCACGTAAACGTGGAACGAATGAAAATGCTTGGAGCTACTGTCTGCCCGGTAACTTCCGGCAACATGACTCTGAAAGATGCCACAAACGAAGCCATACGCGACTGGTGCTGCCATCCTGCCGATACCTACTACGTGATAGGCTCTACAGTAGGCCCTCACCCCTATCCTGATATGGTGGCAAGACTTCAGTCCGTTATCAGCGAAGAGATCAAGAAGCAGCTCATGGAACACGAAGGACGCGATTACCCGGACTATCTGATGGCTTGCATAGGCGGCGGAAGCAATGCAGCAGGGACGATATTCCACTATCTGGACGATGAGAGAGTAAAAATAGTACTTGCCGAAGCAGGCGGACTGGGATTGAACAGTGGTATGTCAGCTGCCACAATCCAACTGGGTAAAATCGGTATCATTCATGGTTTCAAGACTCTGGTGATGCAGGATGCCAACGGTCAGATTCTCGAACCTTATTCCATCTCTGCCGGTCTGGACTATCCGGGAATAGGTCCTATGCACGCAAACCTGGCCAAAGAACACCGAGCTACAGTCTTGGCTATAAACGATGACGAAGCTATCAAGGCTGCCTACGAACTCACCCTCCTTGAAGGCATTATACCAGCCCTGGAATCGGCACATGCCTTGGGAGCTTTAGAGAAAATGAATTTCAAACCTTCGGATATTGTTGTACTGACAGTGTCGGGAAGAGGCGACAAGGATATTGAGACTTATTTGAAGTATAAGGGTTGTTAGTCTTTAATTATTAGTTTTTAATTTTTAATTATCCAAAGATGAATACAAAATACAAATACACCACCATCCACAAATCAATACTGGGAGACCTACATACCCCGGTAAGCACATACCTGAAAGTGCGCGACCTTTTCCCTCAGAGTGTACTGATGGAGAGTTCGGACTATCACGGAACGGAAAACAACAAGTCATTCATCGGCCTCAACCCGATAGCAAGCATAAGCATAAACCACGGGAAAGCCATCGCCACCTACCCCGACGGAACTGCAGAAGAGACTTCTGTTAAGTGTAAGGAAAGCGTGGAAGATGCCATAAATACCTTCCTCGAACATTTCAGTATAGAAGGTGAATACTCGTCATACTGCGGAGTGTATGGCTACACTACTTTCAATGCAGTCCGCTATTTCGAAAACATAGACGTTCAGGACAGTATCGACGAGAAGAACGACGCGCCTGAGATTTTATACATATTATATAAATACCTCATCGTTTTCCACGGATTCAAGAGCGAGATGGTACTCCTCGAACTGCAGTCGCCCGGTGAAGCGAGCCATATAGACGAGATAGAGAAAGCCATAAACAACCGCAACTTCACTGCATACGAGTTCAGAACTGTAGGAGAAACCACCAGCACACTGACAGACGACGAACATCGCGAGAACATACGCCGCGGTATTAGCCACTGCATGAGGGGCGACGTCTTCCAGATAGTGATGTCAAGACGCTTCATACAGAGATACGAAGGCGACGACTTCAAGCTCTACCGTGCCCTGCGAAGCATAAACCCGTCGCCATACCTGTTCTACTTCGATTTCGGCGGATTCAGAATTTTCGGCTCGTCACCGGAAACACACTGCAAGATTGAGGACGGCATAGCAAGCATAGACCCGATAGCGGGAACCACAAAAAGGACAGGCAGCAAGGAAGCCGACCGCAAGGCAGCCGAAGCCCTGCTTGCCGACCCAAAGGAGAATGCCGAACACGTCATGTTAGTGGACTTAGCAAGAAACGACCTGAGCCGCAACTGCCACGAAGTGAAAGTGGATTTCTACAAGGAGCCCCAATACTACAGCCACGTGATACACCTCGTGAGCCGTGTGAGCGGAAAAGTAAACGCCGGAGCCGATGCCGTAAGTACATTCATCGACACCTTCCCGGCAGGAACACTGAGCGGAGCGCCGAAAGTGATGGCAATGCAACTCATCAGCAAGTACGAACCACACAACCGTGGCGTTTACGGAGGATGTATAGGTTTCATCAGCCTGGACGGGAAAAGCATTAATCAGGCGATAACGATACGCACATTCGTAAGCCGCAACAACGAGCTCTGGTTTCAGGCAGGAGGCGGAATAGTGGCAAAAAGTAATGTAGAAAACGAACTGCAGGAAGTAAACAACAAGCTCGGAGCACTGAGAAAAGCCATCGAACTGGCAGAGAAATTATAAAACACTAAAAACTAAACAAAATGAAAATAGTAATCATAGACAACTACGACTCATTCACATACAACCTCAGCCACCTCGTAAAGGAGCTTGGCGCAGAAGTGACAGTACTCAGAAACGACTGTTTCAATATGGAAGAACTCGAGGAGTTCGACAAGATACTCCTCTCCCCCGGCCCGGGAATACCCGAAGAGGCAGGACTCCTTCTCGACGTGATAAGCACCTACTCCGGCCGCAAGCCTATCCTTGGTGTATGCCTTGGCGAACAGGCCATAGGCGAAGTGTTCGGAGGAAAACTGGTAAACCTGAAAGAAGTATATCACGGAATACAAAGTAAAATCCGCATCACAGCCGATGATTATATCTTCAAAGGTCTTCCCGAAGAAATCCCCGTAGGAAGATACCACTCATGGGTAGTAGACAGCGATTCTCTCCCCGACTGTCTGGAAGTGACAGCTGTAAGCGCGGAAGGCTACATAATGGCAATCAGACACAAGGAATACGATGTCCGAGGCATTCAGTTCCACCCGGAATCGGTACTTACCCCCGACGGTAAGAAGATGATTGAGAACTGGATTCGAGAAAATTAAAAAACTGCTACAATGAAAGAAATACTTAAACGACTATTCAATCATGAAGAACTAACACGCCAGGAAGCATGTTCGCTCATGAAAAACATAACGGGAGAGAAATACAACAACACCCAGATAGCATCACTCCTCACAGTGTTCCAGATGAGGGGTATAACAGTAGAAGAACTCATCGGTTTCCGCGAAGCACTCCTCAGCACACGTGTCAATGTTGATTTGAGCGAATACAGACCAATAGACATAGTTGGCACCGGAGGCGACGGCAAGAACACATTCAATATCTCCACATGCGCCTGCTTCGTAGTGGCGGGAGCCGGATACAAGGTGGCCAAACACGGTAACTACGGCAGCACCTCCGTAAGCGGAGCAAGCAACGTGATGGAGGAACACGGAGTGAAATTCACCAACGACAATTCCCGCCTGAGAAAGTCGATGGAAGAATGCGGAATGGCATATATGCACGCGCCCCTGTTCAATCCGGCCATGAAGACCGTAGCATCCGTAAGGAAGGAACTCGGAGTGAGAAGCATCTTCAACCTGCTCGGTCCGCTCATCAACCCATGCATCCCGGCATACCAGTTGCTCGGAGTGGCCGACCTCACACTGATGCGCCTCTACACTAACACCCTGCAACGTCTCGGAATAGGTTTCGCCGTGGTGAACAACCTTGACGGATACGACGAAATATCCCTCACCGACGAGTTCAAGGTTATGACCAACCGCTATGAAACCATCTGCAAACCTTCCGATATAGGTTTCACCATAGCACGCCGCGAAGAACTATACGGAGGAAACACCATCGGCGAGGCAGCAGAAATTTTCGACAATGTGCTGGACAACCGCGCCACAAAGGCACAGACCGAATGCGTACTGATAAACGCATCATTCGCCATACAGGCCATAGAACCGCAACTGCCGATAGAGGAATGTGTGGCCAAGGCACGCGAGTCGCTCGAAAGCGGACGCGCCATGCAGACACTGAAGAAATTCATCCAGATAAACCAATAATCAACTCCACCAATATGAAAGAAGATATTCTCACACAGATAATAGCCAACAAACGCAAGGAAATCAGCCGTCAGACGGAAGCCGTAAGCATGAAGCAGCTCGAAGCTATAATAGCCATGCGTGAAACACGAGAGCCTTTAAGCCTCAGCCGTTCGGTAATGTCATCACCCACCGGAATAATATCAGAATTCAAAAGACGTTCTCCATCAAAGGGCTGGATAAACCGCGAAGCCGATGTCCGGCTGATAACCGGAGGATATGCCGAAGCCGGAGCAGCAGGACTGTCAGTCCTGACAGACACCGATTTCTTTGGAGGCAGCGAAGGCGACCTCCTCAAAGCTCGCCTTTCAGCTCCATCCACCCCCATCCTGAGAAAGGATTTCATCATATCGGAATATCAGATATTGCAGTCCGCAGCCATTCAGGCAGACGCCATACTGCTCATTGCCGCCGCTCTTGAGAAGGACGAATGCAGGCGCCTTGCCGAAATGGCTCACAGCCTCGGGCTGGAAGTCCTGCTTGAAGTTCATTCGGAAGACGAGCTGGAATATGCGACGGACTGTATCGACCTCATAGGAGTGAACAACCGGAACCTAGGCAGTTTCCACACCGATGTGGAAAACTCATTCCGCCTTGCCGAAAGACTTCCGAAAGGAATACCGCACATATCGGAAAGCGGAATTTCTGGGGCAGAAACCATCATCAAACTCCGACAAGCCGGCTACAACGGATTCCTCATGGGCGAATCGTTCATGAAGACCGAAAATCCCGCAATTGCCCTGAGAACGCACATCGAAGACCTGGAAAAAGCGTCAAAGCGGTTAACCGCCACGGCATAATTGGCGTAACACGTACGTGTAACGGGCGTAACACGAACGTGTGACGCGTGTAGCACGAACGTGCAACGCGTGTGACACGAACGTGTAACGCCAATTGGATACAGTCATTACAAAACACAATACACCCCAAAGATGATTATAAAAGTATGCGGCATGAAACATGCTGGGAATATAAGAGCATTGGACAAACTGAAACCGGACATGACGGGGTTCATCTTCCACCCATCGTCCCCGCGTTTCGCTGATGAAGTTCCGGAGTACATGCCGGCTTCATCGCTCCGCGTCGGAGTGTTCGTAAACAGCGATACGGACTATATATTATATAAGGTAAGGGAATTCGGTCTAAACCTTGTGCAACTACACGGAAATGAATCGCCCGAACAATGCAGAGCCATACGAAGCAAAGGCATAGACATAATAAAAACCTTCTCTCTAAAAACTGACAATGCCGACACCATAACAGCCCCATATGACGGACTGTGCCGATACTATCTGTTCGACACACCATGTGCGGCGTACGGCGGCTCCGGCAAGACATTCGACTGGACGCTCACACAAAGCTATCACGGCAACACCCCCTTCCTGCTCAGCGGCGGAATCAGGCCGGAAAGCCTGGAGCGGATAACCGCGTTCCGCCATCCGTCGTTCGCCGGAATAGACATCAACAGCGGTTTCGAAACGGCTCCGGGCATGAAAGATACCGAAGCAATCTACGAATTCATGAAACGATTAAGATAACCATAAAAACAGATACAACTATGGACAGAATAAACGAACTCTTCAGCAACAAGAAACATGACATCCTCTCAATCTATTTCTGTGCGGGCGCGCCTAAAGCCGACAATACAGCAGAAGTGATAACCTCGCTCGAAAAGAACGGAGTGGATATGATTGAAATAGGAATACCCTTCAGCGACCCTCTGGCCGACGGTCTTGTGATTCAGGACGCGTCATGTCAGGCACTACGCAACGGCATGACACTGACCGGCCTTTTCGCACAGCTGGAAAGCATCCGCAACACAGTGAGCATACCTCTCATCCTGATGGGCTATCTCAATCCGATAATGCAATACGGAACAGACTCGTTTTTCGAGAGCTGCCACCGTACGGGGATTGACGGAGTAATTATCCCCGACCTCCCTTTCACCGAATACATGCAGTCCGTAAAACCCGTTGCCGAAAAGTACGGCATCAAGGTTATAATGCTCATCACCCCCGAAACATCGGAAGAAAGAATACGCCTCATCGACGATAATACCGAAGGATTCATCTACATGGTATCGTCGGCAGCCGTAACCGGAGCACAGAAGGACTTTGACGCCCGGAAACAGGAATACTTCAAGAGGATAGAAGGCATGAACCTGCGCAACCCGCGCATGATAGGTTTCGGCATCTCAAACCGCCGTACATACGAGGCGGCGGCAGCACACGCCGCAGGGTGCATCATCGGAAGCCGGTTCGTGACCCTACTCAATGAAGAAAGCGGGAATGCAGAGCGGGCAATAATCAGGCTGAAAAGGGATTTGGAAATAGAATAAAATCAAACAATGTTTAACCGGCGTTTAAACGGTATTTAAAATACTGTTTAAACGCCGGTTAACTTTATCATAATATTGAACTATAATCCTAACATCGCAGATGGCTTGATATTAAGAATCTGGCACAATAATCTGGCAATTCTCAAAGTTGGCTCCGAACGACCGGACACGTAATCGCTGACTCTTGAAGGACTTACTCCTAACTCTGCCGCAAGCTGTTTTTGTGTCATCCCTTTCTCTTCCAGCGAAAGTTCTATTAACTCCGATACTGTTGGTTTATTAATAGGGAAATGTTCTTTCTCGTAAGCAATCACTATATCAGACATCATAGTAAGTTCTACAGCCTTATTATCATTGGCTGGAGTATTTTCATCTACAAGGGGAAGAAGTTCCTCAATACGATTTAACGCAAACTCATATTGTTCCTTTTTTATATTACTCATATCATGTAACTTTAAAGTGTTGAACAATCCAATTTATCATACTCTTTATGGGTGCAAACCTTACGGATAAAAATATACCCCATTGTAAACTTTACTACAACTATCAGGCGATAATTATTCCCGCGTATATTAAAAACATAATGCTGATTACCAACATAATCAACCGATGGAAAATCCACTTTAATTTCAGATAAATTTTTCCAATCAGCCTTTTCTGCGACATCATACCAGCGCTCTAAGGCTACACGTGAATCCTCATACCCTTTTGTCTCATAAAATTCCTTCAATCTTTTATGTGAAACAATCCTCATAAAATCCGTTTTTGCAAAGTTATCAATTATTCTGAAAATCAATACTATTATACTAAAATATTTTCAAATCCAATATCAGTATTATCGCTTAAATATTACAATACTTACGCGCCAAATACATATTTCAGTTTTTTTATCACATCATCAAGCGTAAAACATATACCCGATTTACCTGTCATTATAAATCAAGGCACAAGTATTTACTTTACAAATAGTAAGAAAACAAGCATGAATACAATCACTCCATACGACTTCCGGTTGACAATAGGCTACAATTCCATTAAAATTATATTGATTAACATTTTTAAATAAGATATAAACTTCATATCTTTGCGTCCAAACAAAGATACAGATACTGCATTATGATTAAACCGGATTACCCGTCAGTCCTGCTCATATACACAGGAGGTACCATAGGAATGATAGAAAACCCTGAGACAGGGGCACTGGAAGCATTCAATTTCGACCAGTTGCAGGAAAACGTTCCTGAACTGAAAAGATTCAACTACCGTATCTCGTCATACCAGTTCAATCCGCCAATCGACTCGTCGGATATGGAACCGTCGCTTTGGGCCAAGCTGGTGAAAATAATCGACTATAATTACGACAATTTCGACGGATTCGTCATTCTTCATGGTACAGATACCATGGCATATACAGCCTCGGCACTCAGTTTCATGCTTGAAAACCTGAGCAAGCCTGTCATTCTTACCGGTAGCCAGTTGCCAATCGGAGTTCTGCGCACCGACGGTAAGGAAAACCTCATAACATCAATAGAAATTGCAGCTGCAAAACATCCGGACGGAACAGCCGTGGTACCCGAAGTATGTATCTTTTTCGAGAACCATCTGCTGAGGGGTAACCGCACAACAAAAATCAACGCAGAAAATTTCAATGCCTTCCGCTCATACAACTATCCAGCACTTGCCACTGCCGGAATACACATAAAATATGAGTATGACAAGATAAAGAAAGTACAGCCGGGAGTGCCGATGCACCCTCACTATGTGTTCGACACCAACGTTCTGGTATTGACCATATTCCCTGGAATTCAGGAGAAACTGGTACGCACAGTACTCAACACTCCGGGCTTGAAAGCTGTTGTACTGAAGACATACGGCTCGGGAAACGCACCGCAGAAAGAATGGTTCATAAAACTACTGGCAGAAGCGACACGTAACGGAATTGTAATAGTTAATATAACGCAATGTCAGACAGGAATGGTGGAAATGGGACGCTACGAAACCGGACTTCATCTGCTTGATGCCGGAGTAATAAGCGGCTATGACGCTACTGTAGAGAGTGTTTTGACAAAACTCATGTTCCTGCTCGGTCACGGACTGACACCGCGTGAGGTAAGAAACGAAATGAGCCGCTCAATAGCCGGAGAATTCACCAAACCGGTGTTGTAACACAAATGTAATATTTATTTCACACATCAGTAATAAAATCGCATCATCTTTGCACCAGAAAATAATATTGAATACATTTGTGAAACAATAAATAAAGGCATTATGAACGATTACAGAATTTTAGTCGTAGATGATGAAGAAGATTTGTGTGAAATCTTGAAATTCAACTTAGAGACCGAAGGCTATCTGGTGGATACGGCCAATTCGGCAGAGGAAGCTTTGAAACTGGACCTGACCCAATATAATGTCCTTCTACTGGACGTAATGATGGGCGAAATTTCAGGTTTCAGAATGGCCAGTATGATGAAAAAGAATAAGGATACGGCAAATATCCCTATCATTTTCATCACTGCAAAGGACACGGAAAACGACACACTCACAGGATTTAACCTGGGAGCGGACGACTACATATCCAAACCTTTCTCACTGCGAGAAGTACTGGCCAGGGTAAAAGCAGTAATCCGACGTACAGCAAGCGTACAGAACAAGAGTAACGACCAGCTGGTATTCAAGGATCTGGTAGTTGACTCCGGTAAAAAGAAAGTAGTCATACGAGGGGAAGAAATATCACTGACAAAAAAAGAATTTGAAATACTCCTGCTCCTACTGCAAAATCAGGGAAGAGTATTTTCGCGCGAGGACATACTGGCAAAAGTATGGCATGACGAAGTATATGTACTGGACCGCACTATCGACGTAAACATCACACGATTAAGAAAGAAAATAGGAGAATACGGAAAATACATTGTAACACGTCTGGGATATGGATATTGTTTCGAATGTGAATAATTAATTGTAAACAAAAAAATGACAAAGTTTAACATACGTCTCCTCACTTTCAGCCGTAAGTTGTTCCTGTCTGTCATAACTCTGTTCGTAGCATTTGCAGCATGCTTCATGCTGTTCCAATATCAACGCGAAAAATCATACAAGACAGAACTTCTGAACACACAATTACAGAACTACAACGAACAGCTGTACAGCTATATGGCTGATGCCGGTTCACTAGACTCGCTGAAAAACTATATCATGACACACATGATTCCGAATCTGCGTGTCACTATAATCACTCCCGAAGGTAAAGTCATATTCGACTCTACCGACAAGAACCTTGATGAATTCCAGAACCACTCTTCAAGAAAGGAAGTTCAGGACGCACTGATGTACGGTAGCGGGTATGCCATAAACAGATTCTCTGAAAGTATTGACGGCGAAGAATTCTTCTATTCCGCAAAATACTTTCCAAAGCACCGCATAATCATACGCTCGGCCCTGCCGTACAATGTAAGCCTTACAGAACATCTCGAGGCTGATATGGGTTATGTGTGGTTTACGATACTCATCTGCATAGTTCTTATGGTGATATTCTACAGGTTCACATACAAATTGGGAAAATCAATCACCAACCTGCAGCAATTCGCCCTGAAAGCCGACAAGAACGAACCTATAGACATGGATATACTGCGCACATTCCCCAAAAACGAACTGGGAGAAATATCGCAACACATCATCACTATATACAAGAGACTGCACAGAGCCAAAGAAGCGCTCTACATAGAAAGAGAAAAACTGATTTCGCACTTGCAGACATCGCACGAGGGTCTTGGCGTATTCACGAAAGAGAGGAAGGAAATTCTGGTAAACAGTCTGTTTACACAGTATATCAACAATATATCCGACTGCAACCTGAGCTCTACCGACGAAATATTCACTATCCCAGAGCTCAAACCTATCATAGAGTTCCTCAACAAGAACGAAGGGAACTACAGCAAGGAAGAGAAAAGAACGGCACTCCATCTGAACAAAAACGCGCGTACGTTCACCATAGAGTGTATCATCTTCCAGGACCTGTCGTTCGAGATATCAATTAACGACATCACTCAGGAAGAAGAACAGGCGCGACTGAAAAGACAGCTCACGCAGAATATCGCTCACGAGCTTAAAACCCCCGTAAGCAGCATTCAGGGCTATCTGGAGACAATACTCAGCAATCCTAACATACCGAAGGACACAGTAAAGACCTTCCTGGAAAGAAGCTACGCACAGAGCAACCGACTCACTACCCTGCTGCGCGACATCTCCGTACTGACCCGTATGGACGAGGCACCGGAAATGATGGAAAGAGAAGCAGTGAACCTGAGTCTTGTGGTAGAGAATATAATCAACGAGGTAAATCTCGGACTGGAAGAGAAACATATCAAGGTGATAAACCTTATGCCACAGGCACTGATGATAAACGGCAACCACTCTCTGCTCTACTCCATCTTCAGAAACCTGATGGACAATGCCATAGCATACGCAGGAACAAACATACACATCACCATAAACTGTTTCCGCGAGGACGATACGTTCTATTATTTCAGTTTCTCTGATTCCGGAGTCGGTGTAGAGGAAGAACATCTTACACGTTTGTTCGAACGTTTCTACAGAGTCGATAAAGGGCGTTCAAGAAAACTCGGCGGCACAGGTCTGGGACTTGCAATAGTCAAGAACGCAGTGCTTTTCCACGGAGGAACCATCTTTGCGAAGAACGCTCCGAACGGAGGACTGGAATTCGTATTTACACTGCAGAAATAAACCAACATAATCGGGGCTGCCAAGCATAAAAAGGCAAGCCCCGATTTTATGTATATATAATAATGTGGAAAAGCAATATAGAAAAACAAAAAACATTTTGACAAGTGGAGTTTGCAAAACAGCAAAATCACTTAAAAATATTCATAAAATGCAAGAAAAAGTTTGCATCCGAAGGTTGCAAAAATGAATAAAAGAAGTAAATTTGCGTTCGGAATAGGCAAGTGTGCAAATCCAATGGTTTACGATAATAACTTATTTTTTTATTACCAATAAAAACGTAAAGAATATGACTTATTCACACGAAGTTGAACACATGTGTGTTGTAAAAAAAGGACCTAATCATGGTCCGGCTCCAATTCCTGAAGAAGGAAAATGGGTTAAATCAAAAGAAATCAAAGACATTTCAGGTTTGACTCACGGTATCGGTTGGTGTGCTCCTCAGCAGGGTGCTTGTAAACTGACTCTTAACGTGAAAGAAGGTATCATCCAGGAAGCATTGGTTGAAACAATCGGTTGCTCTGGTATGACTCACTCTGCAGCTATGGCTTCAGAAATCCTTCCAGGTAAGACAGTTCTTGAAGCATTGAACACAGACTTGGTTTGCGACGCTATCAATACTGCAATGCGCGAATTGTTCTTGCAGATTGTTTACGGACGTACTCAGTCAGCTTTCTCAGAAGGCGGTTTGATGATCGGTGCAGGTCTTGAAGACTTGGGTAAAGGTCTCCGTAGCCAGGTAGGTACATTGTACGGAACATTAGCTAAAGGTCCTCGTTACCTTGAAATGGCTGAAGGATATATCAAGACTATCGCTTTGGATGAAAACGATGAGATCTGCGGATACGAATTCGTTCACCTTGGCAAGTTCATGGATGAAATCAAGAAAGGTACAGACGCTAACGAAGCATTGAAGAAAGTAACAGGTACTTACGGACGCTTCACAGCAGAACAGGGTGCAGTTAAACACATTGATCCACGTCACGAATAATATAAGGAGGAAAGAACATTATGATTAGAGAAGTAAAATTTGAAAGCCAGGACCGTCGTATCAAACAGATTCTTGCTGCTTTGAACGAAAACGGTATCAAAGACATCGAAGAAGCTAACGCTATCTGCGAACAGTATGGTCTTGATCCTTATAAAACTTGTGAAGAAACTCAGCCTATCTGCTTCGAAAATGCTAAATGGGCATACGTTGTAGGTTGTGCAATCGCTTTGAAGAAAGGTTGCAAAAACGCCGCTGAAGCTGCTGAAGCTATCGGTATCGGTTTGCAGTCATTCTGTATCCCAGGTTCAGTAGCTGACGACCGTAAAGTAGGTCTTGGCCACGGTAACTTGGCTGCTATGTTGCTTCGCGAAGAAACTAAATGTTTCGCATTCTTGGCAGGTCACGAATCATTCGCCGCTGCTGAAGGTGCTATCAAAATCGCTGCAAAAGCAGACAAAGTACGTAAAGAACCTCTCCGTTGTATCTTGAACGGTCTTGGAAAAGACGCTGCTCAGATCATCTCTCGTATCAACGGATTTACTTACGTTCAGACTCAGTTCGACTACTACACTGGCGAATTGAAAGTAGTTCGTGAAATCGCTTACTCAAACGGTCCTCGTGCAAAAGTAAAATGCTACGGAGCTGACGAAGTTCGCGAAGGTGTAGCTATCATGTGGAAAGAAGGCGTAGACGTATCAATCACTGGTAACTCTACTAACCCTACTCGTTTCCAGCACCCAGTTGCAGGTACTTACAAGAAAGAACGCGTTCTTGCTGGTAAGCCATACTTCTCAGTAGCTTCAGGTGGTGGTACAGGTCGTACACTTCACCCGGATAACATGGCTGCTGGTCCTGCTTCTTACGGTATGACAGATACTATGGGTCGTATGCACTCAGACGCTCAGTTCGCTGGATCTTCATCAGTTCCTGCTCACGTAGAAATGATGGGATTCTTGGGTATCGGTAACAACCCTATGGTAGGATGTACAGTTGCATGTGCAGTTGACGTTGCTACTGCTTTGAATAAGTAATTTATACTTAATCAAATATATGGAGAATGTATCTGCAAAAAGATACATTCTCTTATTTTTAAATTTAGACATATTTAATGGGAAAGCGTTTCCATTCATAACTTACAAAAGATATTAGAGCTTTTGCTCTTATTCTCCATTCTGAAAACCGCCAATTTGAAGTACGTGAGAATAAGCAAGTGGGAGTTCACGTCCTTATTGGGCGTGAACTGTTCGTGCTTATTTGCGTACAAGGTGCTTGGCGGTTCCTCAGAATGAAATAAGATACGAATGGTTCCGCCCCTTTTTTTGTATTTCATGGTACACATTGGACATTTGATAGAAGAAGAACTCCGCAAACAGGAACGTTCTGTAACATGGTTCGCAAATAAACTTTATTGCGACAGGACAAATGTGTATAGTATTTTCAAGCGTGAAAGTATCGACACTGCCCTATTACTACGAATTTCCAATATACTTAAACACAATTTCTTTTACTATTATACAAAAGAATTAAAATAGCGTGACTTATTTTCTACATTTATGTTAATTTAAACACACAAAACTTCCATAGCAGATTACTCATTATTTACTTAATTTGCATAAAAATATTTCAAAATGGAAAGTAACATTGGGATTTATAATCAATATTTATGGAGAATTCTCTTTCTAATAAACAAAAAATAAAAACGACACGTGTTTGCACACTAATGATTACTCATGCATGTAATCTTAACTGCACATATTGTTTTGAAAAATATAAATCATCAAAAAAAATGACTTTTGAAGTTGCTAAAAATATACTAAAAAATGAATTCAAAACATATAAAGGTGACATTAAAAGCGAACGCTTGGCTATTGAATTATTTGGTGGTGAACCATTAACAAACTTTTCTCTCATAAAAGACATTTACGAATGGACAAAAAGTCAAGCATTACCATTCAATTATATTTTTCAAATAACAACAAATGGAACGTTATTATCTTCTAATATTAAACAATGGTTGAAAGAAAGAAAAGATGATTTTAGAATCGTAATGTCTGTTGACGGAACAGAAGTCATGCAACAAACTAATAGAGGTTGTAAAATTTCTGATTTACCTATTACTTTTATAAAAGAAACATGGCCAAACTCATACTTTAAACTTACACTCTCCTCTGAAACTTTACATAGTTACTCAAATGGTATTATATCCCTATACGAACAGGGATTCAAAATAGCTAGTTCTTTGGCAGAAGGACAAAAATGGAAAGAAAATGATGATATTGTATACAGGCATGAACTTGAAAAAATTGCAGAATATTTCCTTAATCACCCTGAAAAGGATTTAGAACATCCTTTTAATTTTTTATTCAAGGAATATACTGATAAAAGAATTAATGAAAAAATACCTCATAAAAATTGTGGCTGTGGAACCACAATTGCAATGTATGATATTGACGGGAAATTGTACCCATGCCATTTATTCCTACCTATGGTACATGGAAATAAAAATATTTTGGAAAATATTAAGAATGTTGATTTTACAAATACATCAACTTTAATCGATAAACAATGTGCTTCCTGTAGTATTTTAAAAGTCTGCAAGACATGCTATGGCTATAACTATTCCCAAAGAAACAACATCACATCACGAGACAAAGGAATGTGTAAACTAAGATTAGTAGAGGCACAAGTAATATC
>NZ_JADYTF010000060.1 GCF_021530995.1 Bacteroides caecigallinarum | reverse complement strand
ATTGGATGTTTTTAACTTGAAAATATTGGACAAAAGTAAAGAAAAAAGTATTTATAAATAGATTTTATCATTGAGTTTATCAAACTTAGGTTGATTATCAGTTTATTAAGTAATGCGTCAGCCCTGCTTGTTGGAAGATATCATAGTCTGGCTTTTCTCAACCTCAGACTGTTGGTAACCACACTTACACTGCTCATCGCCATGGCAGCACTGGCAATCATAGGATTGAGAAGAAAACCGTTTATAGGATATAAGACACCTGCAGCTACAGGGACACCTATTATATTATATATAAACGCCCAGAACAGATTCTGACGGATTGTACGTACCGTATGACGCGAAAGACCAATAGTGTCTGCAATCTTCTCCAGGTTGGAAGATATAATAGTCACTTTTGCCACATCCATGGCGATATCGCTACCCTTACCCATGGCAATACTCAAATCAGCCTCAGCAAGGGCGGCACTGTCGTTTATACCGTCGCCGGCCATTGCCACTACCCTGCCCTGGGAACGGAGTGTCCTGATAAACTCAGCCTTCTGCTGTGGAGTGACTTCCGCTTTATATTCGTCCACTCCAGACAGTCCTGCCATATAACGTGCAGGAGCATCGGCATCTCCCGTAAGCATCACTACTTTTATACCCATACTCTTCAGTCTGGATATTGCCGCAGCGGACGATTCTTTCATTTTGTCTGTTATGGCACACAGGCACAATACTTTCTCATTATCGGCAAACCATATCACAGTCTTTCCCTGCGCGGCAAGTGTTGATGCCTGCTCTTCCATTTCTTCAGAAATCACGATGCCGCAAGACGAAATCAAACGTCTGTTTCCGGCTATATAAGTTTTGCCGTCACAAATGCCTTTTACTCCCTGACCTGTTATGCTTTCAAAACCAGTTATCTCAGCCGGCTCTGTTCCTATTCCCTGCACTACAGCCATAGCCAACGGGTGTTCGGAGTGTTTCTCAAGTCCGCACAATATGCGTTTTACATCTTCTGTCTCGTTGCTCCATATCCAATCTGTAACCACCGGTTTGCCTTCTGTAATGGTTCCTGTCTTGTCGAGAACGATGGTGTCAACCTTACGTGCTATCTCCAGACTGTCGGCATCCTTAATCAGTATCCCCATCTCGGCTCCCTTACCTATACCTACCATAATGGCTGTTGGTGTAGCGAGTCCCAATGCACACGGACAAGCAACAACAAGCACTGTAACGGCAGCAAGAAAACCGTGGGTAAGTCCGCTTTCAGTATCGAGTGTCACCCAAAGAACGAACGAGAGTAAAGCTATTGATATAATAATCGGAACGAATATTCCAGCCACCTTATCTACGAGTTTCTGGACAGGTGCCTTGCTACCCTGAGCATCCTGAACCATTTTGATGATTTGCGCCAAAACGGTCTCACTGCCCACCTTCTCTGCCACAAATCTGAAACTTCCCTTTTGGTTGATAGTTCCGGCAAAGACCTTTGAACCTTTCTCTTTCAGCACGGCAACAGGCTCACCACTCAACATACTTTCGTCAACGTATGACGAACCGTAAACCACAGCACCGTCTACAGCAATACGTTCGCCCGGCTTCACCACTACAGTATCGCCGACCATGAGCATATCAATATCTGTCTCCATCTCCGTACCGTTCCGCATCACCGTCACCTTCTTGGGCTGAAGTCCCATAAGTTTCTTTATTGCCTCGGCAGTGTTTCCTTTTGCCCTGTCCTCCAATGTACGTCCCAGAAGGATAAAGGCTACTATCATAGATGCCGCTTCGAAATATACATGAGGAGTTATTCCATGACGTAGAAGATACTCCGGGAAGAACATATTGAACATGCTGAAAAGGAAGGAAATACCGGTGCTCAAGGCTACAAGTGTATCCATATTTGCGCCACCTTTCGTAAGAAGTTTGAAGGCATTGACGAAAAATCCGTTTCCTAGCCCGAAAACGACTATAGCCGAAAGTACAGCCATAATATATGAGGCGTATGGCATGTCATGAAAGAACATTGCTATCACCGATACGGGAAGAGCCAGTATTATAGCCAGAAGGGTCTTTATTTTCAATGCCTTATAATGATTCTTACGAACTTCCTCAGCCTCTTTCTGCACCTCTTTCTTTTCTTCGATAATAAGATCGAATCCTATTTTCTGAACAGCTTCCTTTAATTGCTCCGGAGTACATTCATCAGCATTATACTCCACCGTAGCCATTGCCGCCGCCAGATTTACCGAAGCACTGATTATTCCGGGTTGCTTGTTCAATGTTTTTTCCACTCTTGCAGAACATCCTGCACAACTCATCCCTAGAACGGGAAAATTCTTTTTATTAATGTTCGAAGCCATTTGTCACCTTATTTTTTCGGACGCAAAGATATTCAATTTACCACTCTTATCAATAAACATACCACTTCAATCATGACATAATTTATGTATTATTTACGTAATTTGTAGTCAAATCCACCTAGTATTTTGTTATATAATACATAATGACTATTTTTGCATCCCAAGATTCGATTTTAGTATGAATTCAAGGTTTTATATTTTAACAATAATACTTCTGATAATCTATTCTATAGGTAACATATCGGCATCAGTCCCGGAAAATGAAGTAACCGGAGAAGAATACTTACCGTCAGATTCAATCTTTGCAAGATACTTGCAGGAAAGGGAAATCCCAATTTATAACAATAACGAAATAGAACTGCTTCCAAGCGGAAGAATAAAATTCGAAAACCTGTTCGAAGCGATAAGAAAAGCCAAGAAACACATTCATCTGGAATATTTCAATTTCAGAAGCGACTCAATAGCAAAAGAGATCTTCACCCTGCTGGCGGAAAAAGCCCAAGAAGGAGTAAAGGTTAGAGCCATGTTCGATGATTTCGGAAACCTGTCGAACAACAGACCGCTAAGAAAGGAACATCTGAAAATGCTGAACGACAGAGGGATAGAAATAATCAGATTCGACCCGATAAAATTTCCGTATATAAATCATGTGTTCAGCAGAGACCATCAGAAAATTGTGATTATAGACGGTAAGACAGGATTTACCGGAGGAATGAACATTGCCGACTACTACATTAACGGTCTGCCGGGAATAGGTCCATGGAGGGACATGCATATATGCATAGAAGGACCGGCAGTGAGCGGACTTCAGAAGGCATTCCTGCATGTTTGGAACAAGGAGACGAAACAGAATATTGGCGGAGATACATATTTCCCGTATGGTATGGACAGTACTTATACGCCAAAGCAATTAGGCAAGCAAGTAGCTATAGTACAGAGGGTTCCACACAAGACACCGGATGCTGTGCGAAGGGCATACATCGAAGCCATGGATGCAGCAGAGCATCATATACGCATAGTTACACCTTACTTCACTCCAACAAGGAGCGTCCGTAAAGCCATATACAGAGCTTTGAAAAGAGGTATAAGGGTAGAAATCATGATTTCAGAAAAATGTGACATCTCGTTTACACCCGACGGCGGATTCTACTATGCAAACAAGTTCAGAAAAGCCGGAGCTCATATATATCTCTACAAGGGAGGATTTCATCACACTAAAGTAATGACTGTGGACGACCGTTTCTGTACAGTGGGCAGCACAAACCTGAACAGCAGGAGCCTGAAATACGACTACGAAATCAATGCCTTTATTTTCGACCTCCAAACCACTTGGGAGCTGGACGAGATATACCGTAACGACAAGAAGAACAGTGAGAAGATGACAAAAGAATATTACCGGAAAAGAGGGACATGGAGAAACTTCGTCGGATGGTTTGCACACCTGCTCACACCTGTCATATAACTTTCGGACAAAGCTATTTGTAGAAAATTGGAATGTCAATACCATTATGTCCGTTTTTTTTCCTAAATTTGTCTCCATTGTAAACAATACATACAAATATAGGATAAAACATGAGCGTAATAGATTTGATAAATGCCGAGAATAAAACAGCTTTCTCATTCGAAATACTTCCTCCGCTTAAAGGCGCTGGAATAGATAAGCTGATGTCCGACATCGAGACACTGCTGCCTTATAATCCAAAATACATCAATATAACAACCCATCGCAGCGAATATGTCTATATGCCCGAACCGAACGGGATGTACTGCCGTAAGCTTACCAGAAGACGCCCGGGTACTGTAGCCGTAGCCGCAGCCATCAAGGCCAAATACGGAGTGACAGTGGTTCCACATATGCTGTGCAGCGGATATACTCCGGAAGAAACAGAATATACTCTTATTGACTTGCAGTTTCTAGGCATATCAGATCTGCTCGTGTTGAGAGGCGACAAAGCTCCACATCAGAAGAGTTTCACTCCGGAAGATGGCGGACATGCACACGCGATAGACCTGCAACATCAAATCAACAAATATAATCAGGGATTCTTCTTCGACGGAAAAGAGATGGACAAGCTTCCGCCTCAGTTCTGTTATGGTGTAGCCTGCTATCCGGAGAAGCATGAGGAATCGCCAAATGCAGAAAGAGACCTGTACTGGCTTCAGCAGAAAGTGGAAGCCGGAGCGCAGTATGCCGTGACACAGATGTTTTTCGACAATGAGAAATATTTTGATTTTGTGGACAAGGCACGCAAGGCTGGCATAAACGTACCTATCATTCCAGGAATAAAACCACTGAAGAAGATGGCTCAGCTGAATGTACTGCCAAGAACTTTCAAGATTGACCTGCCGGAAGCACTCGCCTCGGAAGTGAGAAAATGCAAATCCGACGAAGAGGTGGCTGCACTGGGATGCGAATGGACTATAAACCAGTGCAAGGAACTTATGGCACACGGGGTACCAAGTATTCATTTTTACTCTGTGGGAGCCGTAGACTCAATAGCAAAAATAGCTAAAGCTATATATTAATATCATAAAGAAATGATGAACAGCATACATACAGGAAAAAATGGCGGATTCGCCTCTGTTATTGGCCAGCAGGAAGCCGTAAGCATGATTTTACAGACCATGCGTGCGGGAAGACTTCCACATGCCATAATGGTTTGCGGTCCATCCGGTTGCGGAAAGCTTCCATTTGCCATGGCGCTTGCGCGGTATGTGTGTTGCACTAATCCATCGGACAATGATTCATGCGGTGAATGTATGTCATGCCGTATGGCCGACAAGCTGGAGCATCCTGATATACATTTCGTCTTCCCGGTAATCAGGAAAAAGGACGGCTCGTCTGTGATATCGGACGACTGGCTGCCGGAATGGAGACAGAGACTGAAACGTTCGCCTTATTTCTCGCTTGCCAACTGGTGCGGAGATATGGGCGACCCAAACAAACAACCGCTTATATACACCTCTGAAAGTAACGAGATTCAGCGAAAACTATCGCTTAAATCATCGATGGGAGGTTATAAAGTGGCTATAATATGGCTGTCGGAAAAGATGAATGCCGAGTGTGCCAACAAGCTTCTGAAACTGGTAGAAGAGCCACCGGAGAAAACACTGTTCATCATGGTGAGCGAAGAACCTGAATATGTACTTCCCACACTGGCAGGAAGAACACAGAGGATAAATCTTGTTCCAATAGAACAAGGTATACTGGCAAAATATCTTTCAGATAAGTTCGGACTGACTGAAACTGACGCTCTGGACATAGCACGCCTGTCGGAAGGAAGCGTACTACAGGCTATGCAGAACATAAGCCTGGGTGATGAGGAGAAAGCCTGCTTTGACAGTTTCACCACTCTGATGCGTCAGGCATGGCGTCGCGACATACGTTCGCTCAAGGACTGGAGTGAGCAAATGGCGTCAAGAGGAAGGGAAAGACAGAAGATTTTCCTCAGATACGCATCGAGAATGATACGCGAGAATTTCATGGCAAATTTCAGAATGCCGGACTTGAATTACATGAACCGCGAAGAGGCTGCTTTTGCTGTCAGGTTCGCTCCGTTCATAAACGAAAAAAATGTTTGCGGTATAGAAGAACTGATAGAAGAGGCCATAACACATATAGAGCAGAATGTTAACCCGAGAATGGTTTTCTTCGACCTGGCAGTGAGAATGATAGTCTTAATTAAAAACAGATAATATACACCGGTTTGACAAATGATAGCCGATAATAAACATATATAAAGTATGGACAACGAATATAAACTGAAAAACGGTAGCGGTTGCCTTGCATGCAGTGGTTGCGGAAGACAGGACAACAAGCTGAATACATACGACTGGATGGCCGACATTCCAGGGAATGCCGACGAACAGGACATGGTGGAGGTACAGTTCAAGAACACCAGAAAAGGATATTATAAAAACAGTAATCGCCTGCCACTGATGAAAGGCGATATAGTGGCTGTAGAAGCCAGTCCGGGACACGACATAGGTACAGTAACTCTGACAGGACGCCTTGTTCCGCTACAGATGAAAAAGGCCAACATACGCCCAGACGCTGAAATCAAGCGCGTTTACCGTAAGGCTAAACCGGTGGACATGGAAAAATACGAAGAGGCCAAGTCGCGCGAACACCAGACCATGATACGTTCACGCAAGATAGCGGAAGACCTCGGACTTAAGATGAAAATCGGTGACGTGGAATATCAGGGTGATGGAAACAAAGCTATATTCTACTATATAGCCGACGAACGTGTAGACTTCAGACAGCTTATCAAAGTTCTGGCAGAAGCATTCAAGGTGCGTATAGAGATGAAACAGATTGGTGCCCGCCAGGAAGCCGGAAGAATAGGAGGAATCGGGCCATGTGGAAGAGAACTGTGCTGTGCCACATGGATGACAAGTTTCATATCAGTATCTACAAGCGCTGCAAGATATCAGGACATATCTTTGAACCCGCAGAAACTGGCAGGACAGTGTGCAAAACTGAAATGCTGTCTCAACTATGAAGTGGATGCCTACGTGGAATGCCAGAAAAGATTGCCTAGCAAGGAAATCGAGCTGGAAACAGCCGATGCCACTTACTATTATTTCAAGGCTGACATCCTTGGAGGTACAATAACATACAGTACAGACAAGAGCTTCCTGGCCAACGAATGCACTATCAGTGCACGCAGGGCATTCGAAATCATCAACATGAACCGTCGCGGAGAAAAACCTGAAAAGCTTGAAGGCAGCGAAATTCCTAAAGAAGAACGCAAACCTAAAGACCTTCTTGAACAGGAGAGTCTGACAAGATTTGACAAAAATAAAAACTCAAAAAACAAAAAGAAAAAGAATAAAGGAGGACAGCCTCAACAACCGAATGAGGCGGGACAAGCTGCCAGCGAAAAGGCTGTGGCAGAAAAGCCTCAGAACAAGGGACCTAAGTCTCAACCAAAACAACAACAGCAACAAGACAAACAGCAGGAAAAACAACAGCCTCAGCAACAACAGCAGAAAGAAAACAACGAACAGGCTAAACCTGCTGACAACAGACCTAGAAACCAACGCAACAAAAACAGAGGAAACAACCCTAACAGGCGACAGCAGAGCGGAGGAAACCAGGGTGAACAAAAGCCTAAACAGAACAACCAACAGCGCCAACCAGAGGGAAAAGCCAATGTTGAGAATTTGCCACAATAACCAACAATAATATAACAGGCAGAGGAAACACCTCTGCCTATATGTCATTTATAGCTAAAATTATTTATTCCACCATTCAATAAAGGAAATATGTCTGTCATATCACATAAATACATATTCATTGCGATATGTGCTATATTAGCATCATGTTCCACCAATACCGTTTATCACCGTTATTATCCCATAGAGGGAAATGGGTGGAAAAGAACAGACACTATATTCTTCACACTTAACGACAGTCTTGACACAGGAATCTACAGTACAAAAATAGGAGTAAGACATACCGTGAGCTATCCATACCGCGACTTATGGTTGTCTGTATCATTGCCTGATAAGGAAAAAAGCGACACAGTACACCTGTATCTGGCTAACGAACGAGGCAACTGGAACGGAAACGGAACTGCAAGCGGATATTATCAATACGAATCAGACGGCCCTTTATTCGACTACAGAGAAATCTCGGACTCAGTAATAAAAATATGCCACATAATGAAAGGATTCATCCTGCCATCAATAACCGACATCGGAATTTCCATATCTCGCAGCATCAATCCTGAGGAAGACAAAAAGTAGAATCGTAAATCCCCATAAAGACGAACCTCCATAGCTGAAGAAAGGTAAAGGAATACCGATAACCGGTGTAAGCCCCAGAACCATTCCTACATTTATAAACAAGTGGAAAAAGAAAATACTCATCACACAGTAACCATAGACCCGTGCAAACCTTGTAGGCTGACGCTCCGCAAGATATATAAGACGCAAAATGAGTGAAAGATACAGTATAAGCACTACTGAAGAGCCCAAAAATCCCTGTTCTTCTCCAACTGTACAAAAGATAAAGTCAGTATCCTGTTCAGGAACATATTTAAGCTTTGTTTGAGTACCGTTAAGAAAACCTTTTCCTAATAATCCTCCGGAACCAATGGCTATCTTACTCTGATTAACATTGTAACCCGCTCCCGATGGGTCGTCCTTCATTCCCAACAACACTTCTATTCTGACCTTCTGATGAGGTTCAAGCACCTTTGCAAAAACATAATCGGTAGAAAACAAGAAAACAGCCGAACCTATAACAAAGAAAGATATGTAGAGATAACTGTAAATTCTCTCACGTAGAAAAAATACTATCATAGTTAGGAACAGTACACCTACCATAACCAGCAACATGTATACCATATTGAAAGGTATTACATAGAAAGAGAATAATACTCCTAAAATAATACCAGACAAACCAACTCCCAATATAGTCAAAGCGAGTCTTCTTCCTGTCTTGCAATAAACCCATATTAGTCCGGATGTCAGTATAATTATAAGAGAAAGTACTGCAAACTCTCCCCACGGAGTAACTTCATCGGCCATAGGAACTATAGAAAACTTTATACCGACTATAAAGTATACTACGGCACAAACTCCTGCAAACAATATTGCACCAGGCATACCCTCACGGTATAACATCAGAAAGAATGAAAGATATACCAATGCAGAACCTGTTTCCTTCTGCATTATAATCAGGAACATAGGAAGCAGTATTATGGCAAGAGTTGCCATAAAATGTTTCCTGTTCGACAATGAATAGGTATATTCGCCCATAAACTTAGCAAGAGCCAATGCCGTACCGAATTTGGCAAACTCAGCCGGCTGTATGCTGACTGGGCCAAGAACAATCCAGGATTTGGATCCTTTAATCTCATTCGGATTGAATATAGTGGCAAAAAGAAGCAAAAGCAGGATGCCAAATATCAGAAAAGCGTAAGTATCGAAGAAACGGTGGTCCAAAGACAATATTACAGTAGCAAGTCCGAACGAGCAGGCTATCCACATAAGCTGTTTCCCGGAACGCAAACCGAAATCCAGGAAATTAGGATCACCATAATCATAACTCGCCCCACAGATACTGAACCATCCGCAAACGACCAGCAACACATACAAAAGTATGGTCCACCAGTCAACATTCTTAAATATACTATCTTTCCTGTAAGCCATAATTGATTCTTCGTTTCTGTATCTCCTCAGCCTGTAATTGACTTTGTGGCGAAAGTTCGCCTTTAAGATATTTCTCCATCATTAATTTACCTATAGGCACTCCGTAAACGGCACCGAAACCTCCATTCTCCACATAGACAGCTATAGCTATCTTTGGATTATCCATTGGAGCAAAGCCCATAAATGCAGAGTGGTCTTTACCTTTATTCTGAGCTGTACCAGTCTTTCCACACACTTCTATATCCGGCATATTAGCACCTCGACATGTTCCTCCCAAAACTGCAGCACGCATTCCTTGCACCACTTCGTCATAATGCGAACGGTCGACTTTAGTATAATGCTTTTCTGTATACTTTTTGTCAAGCTGATCTCCCTCAATTTCCTTGACCACATGTGGAGTTATGTAATAGCCTCTGTTAGCTATAGTTGCACCGAGGTTGGCAATCTGTAGCGGTGTAAGCGTCACCTCACCCTGCCCAATGGAAATACTTATAATAGTCAGTCCGTTCCATGAACCACGGTAAGCTTTGTCATAGAATGCTGCATTAGGAATCATACCACGTTTCTCTCCAGGCAAGTCTATACCCAATGGATACCCGAATCCCATTGACACCATATAGTCTCGCCAAGTATTCATGGCATTCTGAACTGAGCCATATTTACTGCGCGCGCCTATCATATAATACAGTCCCCAACAGAAATAAGCGTTGCACGAAGTAGCCAGAGCCGGTACAACAGACAGCGGAGAGCCGTGGGCATGACAACCTACGCGCAATCCCCTGAAAATAAAGCCGTGCGAACATGGATATTGTGTTTCTGTATTTATAATACCTTCCTGGAGAAAAGTAAGAGCCTGCGAAGTCTTGAACGTGGAACCGGGCGGATAAGTACCCATAATGGCACGGTTCAGCAATGGTTTCCAGGGGTCAACAGAAAGTTTCAGATGATTTTCTCCCCTATGTCTGCCCGCCATAAGATGAGGATTATATGATGGAGATGAAACGAGACACAAAACTTCTCCTGTTGAAGGCTCTATGGCAACTATACTTCCAATCTTCCCCTCCAACAGTCTTTCTCCAAGGGCTTGTAATTCTATGTCGAGACTCAACTTGAGATTCTTTCCCGCAACAGGTGCCTTATCTAAACTACCGTTCATATAGTTTCCCTGAATTCTTCCGTGAGCATCACGAAGAAGTATCTCCACCCCTTTCTCTCCTCTTAACTGAGTTTCATACGAACGTTCTACACCAAGTTTACCAATAAAGTCCCCTCGTTTGTAGTATGGATCGTCTTCTATCTCACCTTTAGATACTTCGGCTATATCTCCAAGAATATGAGCTCCACAATCATATCCGTACTGTCTTACGGTTCTGGCCTGAATATAAAAACCAGGGAAATTGAAAAGCTTTTCGCGAAATACGGCACAATCCTCTGAAGAAAGCTGCGTGAGCAAAACCTGATGTGTATATCTTGAATATCCCGGATTAAGGCGACGGTTACGCATGTCATTAAAGCGCTTGACAAGAAAATTCTTGGTAACTCCAAGCGATGTAGCCAACTCAAGAGTATCAAACTTTTCAATCTCTTTCATGACTACCGTAATATCGTATGCAGGCTGATTGAATACAAGCAAACGTCCCTGACGGTCATATATCAATCCACGAGGAGGATATTTGATCCGTTGAAGGAGAGCATTACTGTCAGCATAACGTTTATAATCATCACTCATTATCTGCAGAGTAAACAAACGTATGATAAAAACCAGAACAATAAGGATAATAACTCCTCCGAGAACATATTTTCTTTTTTCCAGTTGATAATCACGTTTCACTATTTTTTCCTCCCTAGAAATTCAATTATCATTATCAACACTACAGTGACAACAGTATCAGCCAAAGTAGCAATGGCTATATCCGTAGTCTTGGATATTGAAAAAGCATCAACTACATTCAACACGGCAGAGTGTAACAATACTGAAGGAAATACATATCTGAAATAGGGCGCGATACGCATAGACTTTATTCCGGGCACAAAAGTTTCTGCCGCATCGCGCGATGTCTGCCATCTGAGCAACTGCGGTCTGGCCATAGCCAACCATATCGAAGCTGTGGCATTAAGTCCTGGGGTATTTCCAAACACATCAACACACAATCCTATAAGAAATGAATAGAATAATAAAGATTTTCTGCCGGTATCAGAAGGAAGCTTCAGAATAAACACTACATAAAGCAATGGTACAGCGTATCGTGACACCTGTACCTGACTTATTATCACCCCTTGAATCAAAACAAGTATGACAAACCATTTTATCTTATTTACCCATGTAGAAGTCATATTCAGTATTTTATGTCTTTTTCCAGTTCTTTCAGTTCCTCGCGTGGAGGCAAAGCCATCACATACACATCATTCAGTCTTCCAAAATCAGTAAAGAGACGTATCTCCAATGTATACGACATTTCATCGTCGCTTTCGTCTTTCGACGCTACAGTACCTACAGGTATTCCTTCTATAAATACAGTACTGTGCCCACTTGTCACAACCGTATCACCTATTTCATATTCCGCATGTCTTGGAACATCAGTCATAAAAGCAGTAAGAGGATCACCACCCTCCCATTTAAGGAAACCGAAATAGTCCGTACGCGCAATCTTACAGCTGATACTGCTTCCTGAGTTTATTACAGGAAGTACCAGCGAATAATTTTCTGAAGTGCGACACACTATACCAACCACTCCCATTCCGCTGATTACGCCCATACCAGTACGTACACCGCTAGATTCACCTTTGTCGATAGCCATATAATTGTCAAGGCGTCTGACACTGATATTTACAACCCTTGCCGGACAAACCACAAACGAACGGTCCATCATAGTAGGCGGATTCTTAATCACAACAACCGACGAATCTGTTCTTACCATCGTTTGCATACCCTGAATTACCATCAGGCTGTCATTGTCATACTTCTTTTCGCCTACTAATTCTTTATAATATTCCAGTTGCTGCATAAGATAAACATTACGTTCAGTAAGGTCACGATTCATCTTTTCAAGTCCAAAGTAGTGCGTCACCTCCGCCGCAACCTTCGTAACAGAAGCTGTCACTTCGGATGCAGAGGTAAACCACACACTTCCCTGAAAGCTATTAAACCTGAACAGTAATATTGCAGCCAGCAATTGGAGCAATACAAACAGTGTCCAATGAGAATATTTGATTAAAAAATCTAATATGTTACGCACTTAATACTATTTAAGCATTCATCATAAAGGCGAAAGGCAAAACAGCAAATCAACGCATCAGGAATGAGAAACGGTCAACATTCTTAAGCGCGATTCCAGTACCCTTTGCAACACTAAGCAATGGGTCTTCCGCCACATGGAACTGAATATTAATTTTATCTGTCAGACGTTTAGACAATCCTCTCAGCAAAGCACCACCTCCGGCAAGATATATACCATTGTTTACAATATCAGCATACAGTTCAGGAGGAGTATTTTCAAGAGCACTCAAGATTGCAGTTTCAATCTTGGCAATACTCTTCTCAAGACAATGGGCTATCTCCTGATAGCACACAGGCACCTCCATAGGAAGAGCAGTGATACGATTAGGACCGCGCACGATATAATCTTCAGGAGCCTCATCTCCAAGGTCAGTCAGAGCTGCACCCACATGTATTTTAATACGTTCAGCCATACGCTCGCTCACCTTCACATTATGCTGGCGGCTCATGTATTCTTGAATATCAGCAGTAAGATCATCACCTGCAATACGAATAGAGTTGTTCGACACTATACCACCGAGCGAAATCACCGCAATCTCAGTAGAACCACCACCTATATCCACAATCATGTTACCTTCCGGAGCCTCAACATCCAGACCGATACCGATAGCAGCAGCCATAGGTTCGAAAAGCAGATACACATCACGTCCACCAGCATGTTCGGCACTATCGCGCACAGCACGCAATTCCACTTCAGTAGAACCTGAAGGTACTCCGATAACCATTCTGAGTGAAGGAGTAAAGAGTCTTTTTCCTGGATTAACCTTCTTGATAAGTCCGCGCATCATCTGCTCGCAGGCGTTGAAGTCGGCAATCACACCGTCGCGCAACGGACGCACGGTGCGTATATTAGGATTCTCCTTTTCGTACATAAGTTTTGCACGTTCACCCACTGCAATCATCTTCTCTGTACGTCTGTCCAAAGCCACCACCGAAGGTTCGTCAACTACTATTTTATTATTACTTATAATGATGGTATTGGCTGTGCCAAGGTCCATCGCTATTTCCTGTGTAAAAGAGAATAAACCCATCTTTTAGGTCATTGTTTATTAATATGGCATAAGGATTAGCACGTCATAATCACGACATGCTAACCCTTCCACCATAAAATTTATATGATATATTATTTAGTATTTTCTGCAAAGTAAGCGTGTATTGCGGTATCATAATGAGAAGAAACTCCAAACGCTTCGCGTGCAAGAGCCTTTCTTTCATCACGAGTAGTTACAGCACCTCTCTCGTTAAGGATGTTCTGCAGTGTAGGATACTGTTCCTTGCTTGCAACGATAACAACATCGTTGAAATTCTTAGCAGCAGCACGAATAAGCGAGATACCACCTATATCTATTTTTTCAATAATATCCTGTTCGCTTGCTCCTGAAGCGACTGTAGCTTCAAACGGATAAAGGTCTACAATAACCAAATCTATTTCAGGTATTTCATATTGTTCTACCTGCTTACGGTCTCCCTCTAGTTCTCTACGACAAAGAATTCCTCCAAAAATTTTCGGATGAAGAGTCTTGACTCTGCCACCCAGAATAGATGGATAAGTAGTAATATCTTCTACAGCCAAACATGGATAACCCAATGATTCAATAAACTGACGAGTTCCACCAGTGCTCAGGAACTGTACGCCTTCCTCATGCAGTTTGGCAATAATCGCATCCAAACCGTCCTTGTGATAAACCGAAATAAGCGCGGTCTTAATTTTCTTTGACTCTGACATTGCTATTGTATTTTTAGATTTCGGCTACAAATTTACTAAATAAGATAAATAATCATAGTATATAAATATGAAATATTGTTTTTTTATGGGAGAAAACATAAATAAATCAATTCAAATAACTATAGAACACTGCATAGTGTATTTTTTTACGCCACTGGAATTTGTAACATGTTTGTAACATATATTTAGAATTAAATTACCGATATTTGCACACGAAAAATCAAAGCTTAATTATTTTTTATGGAAACTATTTATTTGGGAATTGTAATATTCCTGTTTATGCTGGCAGTGTTCGACCTGATGGTCGGAGTCAGTAACGATGCCGTGAATTTTATGAACTCCGCTGTAGGAGCTAAAGTTGCAAAATTCAAGACTATCATTATCGTAGCTGCAATAGGTGTATTTGCAGGAGCGGTGCTCAGTAACGGTATGATGGACATAGCCCGCCACGGGATATTCCAACCGGACAATTTCTCATTCTACGAAATAATGTGTATCCTCCTGGCTGTAATGGTAACGGACGTGGTGCTACTGGACGTGTTCAACACCCTGGGGCTTCCTACTTCAACCACAGTATCTATGGTGTTCGAGCTATTGGGAGGTACTTTGATTCTTGCACTTCTTAAACTTATCTCCGACGAAAGCGGACTCACACTGGGCGATTTGCTCAACACAGAAAAAGCGTTGTCTGTAATTTTGGGTATATTCCTTTCGGTAGCCATTGCCTTCATAGCCGGTACATTCGTACAGTATATTTCCCGTCTTATATTCAGCTTCAACTATAAAAAGAACCTTTCCTGGACTATAGGTATTTTCGGTGGTATAGCTGTAACTTCTCTTTCTTACTTTATTCTTATAAAAGGACTTAAGACAGCTCCTTTCATTACTCCGGAAGTAATGGCATGGATAGATGCCAATACAGCAATACTAGTGACAGGATGCTTTGTTTTCTTCACAATATTCATGCAAATCCTGCACTGGTGCAAGGTGAACGTTCTGAAAATAATAGTTCTCCTCGGTACTTTCTCTTTGGCTCTTGCATTTGCAGGTAATGACCTTGTAAACTTTATAGGTGTACCTTTGGCAGGTTATTCTGCATATACTGACTATGTAGCCAATTCAAATGGTATAGGCGTAGACGGATTCATGATGGAATCACTGATGTCGTCTGCTAAGACTCCATTGATATTCCTTGTAGCTTCCGGTATCATAATGGTTTATGCGCTTGCTACTTCAAAGAAAGCTAAAAACGTAATCAAGACTTCCGTTGACCTTGCACGCCAGGAAGAAGGTGACGAAATGTTCGGTTCATCAGGCCTTGCACGTACGATAGTTCGTCGCGCTACAAGCATAAACGAATTCTTGGTTAGAGTTATCCCTGCAAATGTAAGAAACTGGATAAACAGCCGATTCAATAAAGATGAAGTTATCCTTGAGAACGGTGCTGCATTCGACCTTATCCGTGCAGCCGTAAACCTCGTTCTTTCTGGTCTGCTCATCATCATGGGTACAACAATGAAACTTCCTCTTTCTACTACATACGTTACATTCATCGTGGCTATGGGTACATCACTGTCCGACCGTGCATGGGGACGTGAAAGCGCTGTTTACCGTATCACTGGTATGCTTTCCGTTATCGGTGGATGGTTCATCACTGCATTCGTAGCTTTCACTGCATGTGCTATTGTTACAGTGATAATGTTCTATACAAACATAGTAGGTATGGTGGCATTCATAGCTCTGGCTGTATTCCTCCTTGTACGCAGCAACATCGTATACAGCAAGAAAGAAAAAGCTGAAAAGCAGGACGACCTGTTCAAGCGTATGATGACAAGCAAGGACAAAAACGAAACTCTTGCATTGCTCCGCGAACATGTACAGGAAACTCTTACAAGCTACATAGAGTTCAGTAAAGACGCATACGTCAAGATGACTGACGGCTTCATAAATGAGGACTTGAGAATGCTGAAGAAGTCGCTCAACGAAACAGACGAACAACGCAAGCTTCTGAAGAAACGTCGCCGTAAGGAAATACTTGGTCTGAGACGTATTCCTATCACCATAGCAATAGAAAAGAACACATGGTTCCACCTTGGAACAAACAGTTGCGAAGAAATGTTGTACTGTCTCAAACGCATATGCGAACCATGTAAAGAGCACGTCGACAACAATTTCAACCCTGTAAGAAAAGACGATGTGGCTGAATTCCTTCCTATCAGAGAAGAATTGTGCGGACTGATGGATCGTACTCGTAATGCCATCATCAATAACAATTATTCTGAGGCTGACGATATCCTGAAGAAAGGCGACGAACTGAAAAACAAGATTTCGGCTCTGCGCAAGAATCAAATGAACCACATGCAGGAAGCCGATAACAGAAGTCTTAAAGCTTCAATGGTATATTTGAACATATTGCAGGAAACACAGGAATTGGTTAGTGTATGGAGACACTTGCTGCGTGCCAGCCGATTCTTCCAAGGCGACTATGTTCCACAAGAAATACCTCAAATGGGTATAATGGACAGTAAAGCATAAGCTGATAAACACACACAATTATCGCAAACGGCTGCATCCGGAAGACTCCGGAACAGCCGTTTTTTTATTTATTTTCCTCTTCTTTACGCTTAAGATAAAGCTGATATGAATTGAACACATTATGCCATACACTGTAGAAACCGGCAGCCACAGCCGTAACGGGAGTAAAGAACGTATATCCCATCCATATGGCAAGCACTGTATTTTTCTGCCCCAATGCCTGTCCGGCACTTATGGTATCGTCATATTTCCGTCCCACTTTCTTTCCTACATAAAACTGAAGGAAACAGGCTACACACGACACCAGGGCCAGTCCTACCTGATACCATAAGGATACATCGCTGTGTACAATACTCTTCACGGTTACAGCTATTGCAAGCGTAAGTGCTATAGCCCAGAGATAAAATGACAGCCCGTGATACTTCCCTATAAAGGAATGGAGTTTAGGAGATAGATAGCGCAGCAGAACTGCCAAAATGAACGGAAACAGCAGAAGCGGAAATACCTTGCCAAGAATCATCAGAAACGAAGAAATAAAACCTACTCCTACATGCGGATGTATGACAGGGACTACAAGCGGAACCAGAAAAGCAGTTACCAGATTTATAAGAATGGTATACGAAGTGAGGTGCGCAGCACTACCACCCAGCTTCCCTGTCACTACAGCAGCGGCAGTAGCCGTGGGACAGATAAGACACAACATTGCTCCCTCTACCAATATTCTGGAATGCATTTCAGGAAATATATACAGAACTCCGGCAAGAAGAATAAACGAAATACTCTGTATGAGAAGCAATACTATATGCCACTTGCATGGCTTGAGTTCGCTTATATCCACCTTGCAAAAAGTGAGAAAAAGCATCATGAAAATCAGCATTGGCTGGACTACAGCCACGGCATGTTCCACAAATGGTTTTGTAGGTTCCAGAAACGGGATATTCACATAAACAAAATATAGAATCACTCCAAGAGCCATAGCTATCGGAAGTGTCCAATTCTTAATAAATCGAATAAAACTCATGATTTTGTGTAAAAAAAACGATATTAAGATAGGAATACATTAGAAATAAGCTATTTACGAGCGTTCTTCAAAGACGGAGGTAATGACTTGGCAACAGTCGCAAATTCTGTGATATACGGTGTATTTCTGTCAAACAACTCTTGTTCTATTTGCAAAATTAGCACTTTCTTTTGAGAAGCAAACAATATACCAAATAAAATTTTGTACCAATTATTCCGGCCTGATTTTAACAGCTTACGGCCGGTTGGTCCATTACCTTCAAGCACGTGCCCTCCTGCCGCCGTCGGGACAGCTATTTATCAATGAAGTAAGATATAATATAAAAGGCGCACTGGCTGAAACAGGAAATCTCGTATATGCTGAGAAAGGTTGTCGCATAACTGAAGAGCATCGTATTTGTCATGTTTCCCACGGCTCCGGATTGAAGGAAAAAGTCGAATAACCAAAATATTAAGGCAAGACTGACGGCTGCCCTTACGCCGTAGGCAAAAGCTTTGGCCAGCATCGGCTTCTTTATCCAGCCTGAAGACAGCCTGCCAAGATAGCTCGTCGTCAGCCAATAGACCGCCGAGCAGGCAACGGATATGAGTGACATAGCCGCTCCCTTAATCCATCCGAGCGTAACGATAAAGGCATAAATCAGGACAAAAAGGGAAATCAGCAGTATAAACTGACAAAAATTCCTTACTATACGGAGTATGAACGAGTCTTCTGGCCGGTGCCGCAGAGGCCGGCTCCAGACATGCTTTACGATTAGGTCCTTTATTTTTTCCATCCGCTTCCGCCTGTTTTGTTTCGTTTACAAAGTTAAATGATTTATCTTAATACACATGTTGCGAAGCCATGAAAATTCTCGTTCCGTCTTATCGTTCCGCCGCCATTTAGTGTTAATATGTTGAAATCTGATGGCTTTTACACAAATTTTCCGTAAATCTGTATAAGGAATATACCTCTTTGAAATCAAGAGAGTTAGAAGAATTACCTCGTTTGGGGGTAATGAGCTGGCAACCGTCCTGATTGCCGTGGTCTGCATCGCTTTGCTTGTTTGGGAAACTCTTACGGTACAAAGGTATGAAAAATATTCAGACTGAAAGGATCATTCCAAAAATTATTTTAGTCAGAATATTGAGCATTCATCCTTATGCAGTCTTGGTTGGAAGCAATTAACGAACAAGGAAGCCACGGTAAAGGCAACTCCTACTCCTACCACGCCTGCCCATCCGTAATGTTGCCAAAACAGACCTGAAACGAACGTACCAGCAGAACCGCCCAGGAAGTAGATGGTCATATAAACGGTATTGACACGGTTGATGGCGGATGCATCGAGGGCTACCACGCTGGTCTGATTGGACAGATGGATGCATTGCATTCCTGCATCAATCAACAGGATAGCGACTATCATCCACACATAGCTGGCATTCCCCCAAAATGCCAAGAACCATGCAGCCAATACCACACATCCTCCGACAATAGAGAAGAACCTTGCGCCATACTTTTGGATATAGCCGCTGATGAAAACCACCGTGGATGCACCTGCCAATCCGCACAAACCGAGTGCGCCGATAATATCGTCACTCGCAAAGAAAGGCTCTTGCTTCATCCGGAAAGCAAGGCAACTCCACAACGCAAAGAACGAGCCATAAGCCAATGCCGCCCTCAACGAAGCGATACGCAAGTACGGGTATTTGGCAAGCAGACGCAACAAGGATTTCATCAGACCCGCATAATTTTCACGTGAACGAGCAGGCAGAACGGGAAGCATCTTGTAAATCATAAGAAAGCATCCGAGCATAAACACACAAGCCACAAAATAGACGGAACGCCATCCACACATATCAGCCAGGAAACCACTTAACACCCGTGAGCCAAGAATGCCTATGAGCAGACAGGACTGTATAATCCCCACGTTGCGTACCTTGTGTGCTGGTGCTGAATGGAAAGACACCAACGGGATGAAGAACTGCGGCATAACCGAAGAGGCTCCGGCAAGCAAGGATGCGCCCCACACCCAATAGATGTTAGGGGCAAGTGCTATGGCAAGCAATGCGCACGATGAAATGATATAATTGGTCAATATCAGCTGCTTTCGTGAAACCAAATCGCCAAGCGGAATGACAAACACAAGTCCGACTACATAACCTATCTGGGTCAATGTCGCAACCATGCTGGCAGAAAAGTCGCTTACCCCAAAATCCTTTGCCATGCTGCCCAACAAAGGCTGGTTGTAGTAGCAGTTGGCAACGGAAAGCCCGGTAGCGACTGCCATCAGAGCCAGCAGAGGTGCCGGAATGCCGTGGTTTTCTCTCAATTCATATTTCATCATTTATTCCTCCTTTCAGTATGACACAACTTTCAATCCAATCAAGGAGGCAATGAGCGTGAACAGAAAGAAAAGCCGTATGGGAGTGGCCGGCTCTTTGAAAACGAATATCCCAATCAAGACCGTGCCGACCGCTCCGATACCCGTCCAAATGGCGTATGCCGTGCCCAAAGGCAAAGTCTGAACCGCTTTGGCAAGTAATACCATACTCAATACCGTGGAAGCCAAGAAACCGCTTCCCCACAGATAAAAACCAATACCTGATGCCTCTCTCGTTTTTCCCAAGCAGAATGTAAGGCTTACCTCAAACAATCCTGCAAAAAATAAAATTATCCAATTCATACCTATGATTTATTAAATTCGGGTGCAAAATTAAGCAAGTAATTTCTAACCGTTTTTTACATTTGGTAAAAACGGATTTTGCATTTGACAAAAAACAGCCGTTAGCAGCTGTTTCTGTGCGCTATTTTATAATTTTGCACCATAACGTGCGACAAGAAGTCGTACAAGTAATTGTTCAGCATGATGTCTGAACCTGTTGTTCCGTCAACAGTAGCCTAAAGAGGCGTGCTTTACGAGTAATTGTTTGGTGCGAAGCCCTCTTGACAATATG